>JAPKYY010001075.1 GCA_026394095.1 Acidobacteriota bacterium
GCAACAGCCGCAACCCTGGCGGCCTGGTACACCTACACCCACCGCCCCATCCCCATCGAAGAGCGTACCTTCACCTACAAGGCCGGCCAAACCTACACCGAAGTCGGATGGCGTCAGATCGGCAAGATCGATCTCGACGTAACCGTCTTCGAACCCGGCGGCAATCGCATCCTCGGCAACCGTCTCGTCAGTTCGGATCAGGGCGCATACGTCTTCCGTCTCTCAGAGCGAGTCCGCCGCCAGGGTCTCACTCGTCCCTGGCGCGCCACAGCCAGAATCATCCCCATCCACGGCAACGCCAATTTCGGTATCAGCTTCCCCGAACTCGGTGTCCGCTTCAACGCCTGCGCAGTCATGCCCGATTCTGCGGCCCCCTTCCTTGAAATGCCTCTCACTTTCAGACCTGAGGTAACTTCTACAACCTGCCCTGCACCACTCAGCAATGACAAATTCGCCGAGCTTCAGATGGTCTTCAATCCCAGCGACGCCGCAGTATCACTCCTGCTCAATGGAAAAACTATAATCACCGGCTATCGAGGCAACCGCGAGTTTCTTGGCTCCGGCGGAGGAGGCATTGGTATCGGCCCTGAATTGTCCAAATCCGCCGAAGCCATCTTCGGCGATTTCACCTTCCAGATGGATTGAGCCCCTAGTCCTTCACCCGCACCAGCTTCCGCGTACTCGTCTGTCCCGCAATCACCTCAACATCCCCACGCTTCACCTTGTAATAAGCCGCAAGCACCTGGCAAACTTCTTCATTCGCCTTCCCATCCTCCGGCGGGGCCATCACCTTCACCTTCAGCGACCCATCGGGCATGGTCCCCACAACCGCGCTCTGGCTCGACCTCGCTGCTACTTTAACCGCGACAACCAAATCTCACCTGCCTTAATCTCCGAAGGTCCACTCCAGTCCACGCCCTTCCGCTCCCCCTTCAACTCCACAAACGCCACCTTCTCCACCAAACAGCTCCCCTTCCCGTAACACGCAAACACCACCGTCCCCAGATCCGCCAGCTTGGTCCCTGGCGGCAACTCCGTCGCCAGCCGCATCCACCCGCTCCGCTCCACAGAATTCCCGGGCTTACCCAAATGGCTCATCTGCACCTTCTTCCCACCCGGCAAGGTAAATCCAACAGCAACTCTTCCACCCTCCTTCTGCGTCGACAAGAACTCCGCATACACATAGTTAGCCGGGTCGCTGATATCCTCGCCCCGCACCACCCCATACGGCCGCAACTTCCCTTCCCGCTTCAACTCCTCACCCATGATCTTCCACGTCTCCGGCTTCTGATCCATCACATACTCACGCGAGTGCTCGCTCAAATCCACCAATATCGGATCAAAGTCAAACCGCCGCCCCGTCTTCTCCTTCGCCCCAGCCACCATGTTGTTGCGAGTCACCGGAACCAGCACCGGCCTATCCCCCTCAAACGGCCCCTCAAACGCCACATCCTTATGGCCCGCCCCCTGCACCTGCCGCACCCCAGCCGAACCATCCTCATTCAGCCACACCTTATAAACGTACTCGATATCGGTAGTCCGGCCCCAGCGCGCCATCAAATCACGAGTCGACGTCCCGCCATCCTCATTTGAAAAAATCACCGTATAGGTAAGCGATTGATCGGTCTTATCCCACTCCACATACATCAGCAGCGGGATGTCACTCTCAGTCCCCACTGTATCGGCACGCTGATACAAAATCGGAGCATGCCGCTTCAGATCCTTAGGCTGCCCAAACATCACGCTAGCCACCAGCAGCAACAACAAAGACTGAATCGTCTTCAGCAACTTCCCACTAGGGCAGGGCTTTTCTAAAATCGCATCCACCATCTTTTCCTCCTCGGTGCCACGCAGCTCAGCCACTGCACCACTCAAAACAACCAGCTTAGGCGCTCCAGATGAATTCTTGATTTCACGAATCCGCTCGAGCCCCGCCTCAAGCGTAGGAATCCGCAAATCCATCACCACCAGATCCTCATCCTTCGACACCACCGTATGTCCCACCGTCTCAAGCAACATCGTCCGCAATTCACGTTGGTCCCGGTCGTCCTCAATCAGCCGTATCTTCCCCATTACTCAAACACAATCCCGGCGATCACCATCTGCGGCATGGCCTGATTCCAGCTCTTGGGCAAACTATCAAACGGCAGCCGGAACGGCCGCGTCTCATTCGATTTCAAACCACCCTTGTCCGGCCGCACAATCGGTACCGTCTCCCGCAACACCACCTGCCCGTAAGGATCGAAGAACACACAATTCAACTCCACCTTCTTCAACACCCGAGGCCCGTTATTGCGGATCTGCCCCGTAATCTCCATCAACTGCTGCCCGCCAAAACTCTCGGCAGCCTTCATCTCCACCTGACCCAGCGCCAGTTCGCGAATATAAGCCTTAGCCTCTTCCGCACTCGCAACCGTGCCCTGGCTCCCCGGGCCGCAGCCCCAAAGCCCCATCAATCCAAGAATCACAAGCAAAAACCGCATCACTAGTCAGCATATACGCCCTCAAGCCCATCCGAGCAAGAAAATATCTTAGCAAGACACACTCATAAAACTAGACAAAGTTAAACTAAGTTGCTATTCTAAGACTGGCGGTAATTATGGATTTCAATCGTTTCACCGAAAAAGTTCAGGAATCACTCCGAACGGCGCAAACCCACGCGCTCAGAATGCAGAACCAGCAGGTCGACGTCGAGCACGAACTCGTCGCCCTGCTCGATCAGCCCAACGGCCTCGCGCAGGCGATCCTCAAAAAGGCCGATCTCCAGCCCGACACGCTCAAGCAACGGCTTGACCAGGAGATCAACAAGCTCCCCAAGGTCTCCACCCAAACCGGCGGGCCAGACCAGATCTACGTCACCACCCGTCTCACAAAACTCTTCGCCGACGCCGAAGCCGAAGCTAAAAAGAGCAAAGACGACTTCCTCAGCGTCGAGCACATCCTCCTCGCCGCCTTGGAGGACAGCGGCACCGCCGGCCGTCTCCTCAAAGAAACCGGCCTCACCCGCAAGCGTCTCGAAACAGCAATTCAGGGCGTCCGTGGCGGGCAGCGCGTCACCAGCCAGAACCCTGAGGAAACCTACGAAGCCCTCGAAAAATACGGTCGAGACCTCACCAAGATGGCCGCCGAAGGCAAGCTTGATCCAGTGATCGGCCGTGACGAAGAAATCCGCCGCGTCATCCAGGTCCTTTCCCGCCGCACCAAGAACAACCCTGTGCTCATCGGCGAACCTGGCGTCGGCAAAACCGCAATCGCTGAAGGCCTCGCCCAGCGCATCATCCGCGGCGACGTCCCCGAAGGCCTCAAGCAAAAGCGCATCGTCTCCCTCGACATGGGCGCACTCATCGCCGGCGCAAAATACCGGGGTGAATTCGAAGAGCGCCTCAAGGCCGTCCTCAAAGAAGTCGCGACAGCCGCCGGGCAAATCATCCTCTTCATCGACGAGCTCCACACAGTAGTAGGAGCCGGCAAAACCGAAGGCTCGATGGACGCAGGCAACCTCTTGAAGCCAATGCTCGCCAGAGGCGAACTGCACTGCATCGGCGCAACAACGCTAGACGAATACCGCAAGTACATCGAAAAAGACGCGGCGCTAGAGCGCCGCTTCCAGCCCGTCCTGGTCGACCAGCCCTCGGTCGAAGACACCATCTCGATCCTCCGTGGCCTCAAAGAACGTTATGAAGTCCACCACGGCGTACGCATCAAGGACGCAGCGCTAGTTGCCGCCGCAGTCCTGTCCAATCGCTACATCGCCGATCGCTTCCTCCCAGACAAAGCCATCGACTTGGTCGACGAATCCGCAGCCAAGCTCCGCACCGAAATCGATTCGATGCCAGCCGAGCTAGACGAAATCTCCCGCCGCGTCATGCAGCTGGAGATCGAGCGCACCGCCCTGAGCAAAGAAAGCGACGACGCCTCGAAAGACCGTCTCGAAAAGCTCGACAAAGAACTCGCAGACCTTAAGGGTCAGTCCGACGGCCTCCGTGCCCAGTGGGATCTCGAGAAAGGTGGCGTAGACCGTCTGCGTCAGATCCGCGAAAAACTCGAACCCCTCCGCGTCGATCTCGACCGTGTCGCACGTGGTGCCGATTACAGCGCCGCCGCC
>JAPKYY010000072.1 GCA_026394095.1 Acidobacteriota bacterium
GATCATCAGGCCCGCCCCGCGAACTTCCTTAATGAAACCATGCTTGGTCTGCAAGCCACGCAGTTCCTCACGGAAGTACTCACCCACTCGAACCATCTGTGGCAACAAATCGTCGAGAATATCGAAGAACTCCAGCGCCACCCGGCAAACCAGCGGGCCCCCGCCAAACGTTGTCCCGTGCATGCCCGTCCCAAGTGCATCAGCCGCCTTCTGCGACATCAAGATTCCACCCATCGGCAACCCGCACGAGATCGGCTTGGCAAACGCAATCACATCCGGCAATATCGGCTGGCTCAAGAGCTGGTAAGAGAAATACTTGCCCGGCCGGCCAACGCCACACTGGATCCCGTCATGGATCAACAGGGCATTGTGCTTGTCACAAAGTGCACGAGCCTTCGCAAAGAAACTCTCAGACACAGGCAGAATCCCGCCCTCGCCTTGAATCCCTTCAAAAATGATCCCCGCCGTCCGGTCACTGAATGCCGCCTCGAGTGCCGCTTCATCATTGCGATCGATGAACTTCACGCCCGGCAACAACGGTTCAAAATCCGCCCGGTACTTCGGCTGGCCCGTTACGCTGAGTGCTCCAAACGTCCGCCCATGAAAAGAGTTCTCAAGCGAAATAATCTCGTACTTCTCAGGGCTGATCTTGTGTCCGTGAGAGCGAGCAATCTTGAGCGAACCTTCCACCGCTTCCGTGCCCGAATTACAGAAGAACGCGCGGTCCATACCACTCACCTCAACCAGCTTCTTCGCCAGCTTGCCCTGAAACTCGTGATAGTAAAGATTCGATGTATGCAGCAGTTTCGCACTCTGATCGCGGATCACCTTGCTGATACGGGGGTGGTTGTGTCCCAGTGAATTCACCCCGATGCCTGACAGCAAATCCAGATACTTGTTGCCATCGACGTCGTACAGGTAAACACCCTTGCCACGGTCCAGCGCCAGCGGATAGCGGCCATAATTCTGAAGGAGGTAATTGCCCTCTAATTCTTGGATCTTCTGCAGCTTCGACAAAGAAGGTGCTGCGGTGCTAGAACTGCTCATTTATTTACTGTAGCGAACCCTGAGGCCACCAGCTCATTCTGAAACGCCGGCTCGTCAAACTTGTTGATCGCCGCCTTCTGCCGCCCGTTCTCTACAAGCACCAGAAACGGAGGGTCACCAAACGGAAATACCTTCTTCAACTTGTCCGTATCGTTCGATACCTTCGCCTGAAAGCCCGTATCCTTCAGAAACTGCCCCGCAAACTGCTTCACTTCCGTCGGTATCGCCAGCACATTCGTTCCCGCAAAATTCAGCTTCGACATCGCCTGCGCCGCATGGAAACAATGCATGCACTGAGGGTCAAAGAAGTAGATCAACTGACGCCCGGCAAGCAAATTATGAGTGGACCCATCCACCAGTTGCACACTCTCCGGCGGCACCGCGCCAGTCTGCTTGCTCAGCGCATAGCCGTAATTGCCAACACCCATCACCACCAGCACCCCCAGCAAAATCGCAGGCTTCTTCCAGTCCGTATTCCACTTCGCCCACCAGCCTGCTCCAATGGCGCAAGCCAGCATCAACCCGTCGCCCACAAAGAAACCCGGCCCGATCGCCCGCTTGATCCAGGGAAAGCAACTGCACTCCTCACCCTGCAACGCCTGATAGTAATAACCGATCCAGGCCATGAAAGCCACCAGCATCAGCCCGATCAGCCAGGCCCCCAGCTTGCGATAGCGCGGGGTCAGAATCAGAATCGCCGCAAACACCTCGGCAATGCCAAAACTAACCGCTCCGAATTCACTCAGGAATCCCGGCACCTTCGCCTGAGCCAGCTTCGCTCCCGCCCCAATCGGGTCAGACATCTTCCATCCGCCCGCCAACAAAAACAACGCCGCAACCGCGATCGCCGATCCCCAAACGAGCCAATTCTTCCACTGTGCTTGTGGCATACTGTGATCCATGTTTCTTATTTTAGTCCTGATTGGATTATCCGCCTTCGGTCAAGTGGCAGACCTTGTGGTTGAAAACGCAACCATCTATACAGTAGATAAGACGAAGCCCAGCGCCAACAGTCTCGCCATCAAGGACGGCAAATTCATCGCCGTCGGCGGCGACATGAAGAAACACATCGGTCCCAAGACCCAGCGGATCGACGCGAAAGGCGCCGCCGTCATCCCGGGCCTCATCGACGCTCACGTCCACATGCGCGGCCTCGGCGACATGCTCGAAACCTTCGATATGCGCTTCACCAAAACCCGTGAAGAAGTAGCTCAGATCGTCAAGCGCGCCGCCGACAAGCTGCCCGCTGGCGAATGGGTCCGTGGCCGTAACTGGGATCAAACGAACTGGGGCGGGGAATTCCCCAACGCCGACGACATCAGCAAGGTCGTCAACGACCGTCCCGTCTACCTCACCCGCGTCGATGGCCACGCCGGCTGGGCAAATCGTAAGGCGCTCGAAATCGCCGGTGTCACCAAAGAAACTCAGGATCCTCCCGGCGGCCAGATCATCCGCGATGCTTCCGGCAACCCCACCGGCGTTCTGATCGACCGCGCCCAGGGCCTCGTAACCCGCAAGATCCCCGCTCTCACCTACGACCAGGTCAAGCGCCGCCTGAAGCTTGCCGGCGCTGCTGCCGCAAAGCTCGGCCTCACCGGGGTTCATGATGCCGGTATCGGCCTCCAGGAACGCGACGCCTACCGCGAACTGATCAAGGAGAATTCACTCCCCGTCCGCGTCTACGCCATGATCGGCGGCACCGGCGAACTCTGGCAGGAGTATTCCAAATCCGGACCTGAAATCGGCTCGCACCTCACCGTCCGCAGCGTCAAGCTCTACGCCGACGGTGCCCTGGGCTCTCGCGGTGCCGCCCTCTGGCAGCCCTACTCCGACGACAAGTCCATCAGCGGCCTCATGGTCACCACCAAAGAAACCCTCGAAGACCAGATCAAAGAAGTAGCCGCTAAAAACTTCCAGGTCTGCACCCACGCCATCGGGGACAAAGCCAATAGCATCGTCCTCAACGCGTTCGCCCAGGTGCTCAAAGGCAAGAACGACCGCCGCTTCCGCGTCGAACACTCCCAGGTAGTCGCACTCCCAGACTTCAAGCTCTTCCAGGACTACAACATCGTCGCCTCCATGCAGGCCACCCACGCCACCAGCGACATGCGCTGGGCCGAGAAGCGCCTCGGGCCAGACCGCATCGCCGGAGCCTACGCCTGGCGTCGCTACCTGAAGATGGGCATCCCCCTCGCCAACGGCAGTGACTTCCCCGTCGAAGACCCCAACCCCCTCTACGGCTTCTACGCAACCTTCACCCGTCAGGACCACACCGGCTACCCCGAAGGTGGCTGGCAGCCAGACCAGAGGCTGACCCGCGAAGAGTCCCTCGAACGCTTCACCCTCACCCCGGCCTACGCGGCCTTTGAAGAGAAGCAGAAGGGTTCCATCACGGTTGGCAAGCTCGCCGACTTCCTGATCCTGGAGAAGGACATC
>JAPKYY010000074.1 GCA_026394095.1 Acidobacteriota bacterium
CCGCCGGCACGGACGCATTTCTGCGATGTCGTGGCGCGCGAATAGTCGCGCTTCTCCTGCCCAAGGAAAATCTCCTTGAACTGGTTCATACCTGCATTGGTGAACAACAACGTGGGGTCGTTGGCAGGTACAAGAGAAGACGAGCGCACAATGCGATGGCCTCGTCCGGCGAAGAAATCAAGGAATGTCTGGCGAACTTGGTGACCGGTCATGATAGTGGAAATTCCATTTTCCCACTTTGGCACGCACTCTGCCCTAAACTGGAAATACCGATGAAAGCACGTGTACATGTTTCGCTGAAACCTTCAGTCCTCGACCCCCAGGGTCAAACCATTACCAAGGCCCTGAATTCACTGGGTCACAACGAAATTCTGGATGTGAGACAAGGCAAGTATTTCGATATTGAACTCGACCCGAAAGTTTCCAAGGAAGCTTTGGCACAAAAACTGCAAGATATCTCTGCAGAGGTGCTCTCTAACCCGGTCATCGAGGATTTTCAAATCGAAGTCCTCGGCTAACTCTCTCTTCCTCTCCAAACAGCAACGGGGTAAGGAGCGCCTCTAATAAATTTATGTGTGGAATCGTAGGCTACATTGGCAATCGCCAGGCAGTATCGATCATCATGGATGGGTTGAAGCGGCTGGAGTACCGCGGATATGATTCCGCAGGTATCGCCGTTTATGACGAGACGGCTACTATTACCGTCCGCCGCGCCTCTGGCAAGCTGCGCAACCTCGAAGAGGTTTTGCGGCAGAATCCCACAGATGGCAGCTTTGGAATTGGGCATACCCGTTGGGCTACCCACGGCCGTCCAACAGAAGAAAACGCCCATCCCCACCGCGATTCCAAGGGCGATCTAGTTGTTGTCCACAATGGCATTGTCGAAAACTACCTTTCCCTTCGCCACGCCCTGCAGTCCAAAGGACACGTCTTCCTTTCTGAAACAGACACAGAGATCATCGCTCACCTGGTAGAAGAGGCATTCAGCGGCAACCTCGAGACAGCCGTCCGCGCTGCTCTCTCCCAGATCCAGGGTGTATTCGCGATTGCTGTAATTTCGCGAAAAGACCCCAATAAGATTGTTGCCGCTCGACAGGGCCCGCCTGTTGTGATTGGGCTCGGTGAGAATGAGTACTTTGTTGCCTCTGACGTCCCGGCAATCCTAAGCCACACGCGCGACATGTTTTTCCTCGCCGATGGCGACATGGCTGTTCTTACGCCTGAAGGAGTCACGCTTTCTGACTTTCAGGGCAACCCGGTCACCCGGCCTATTTCCCACATCCACTGGGATCCGATTATGGCCGAAAAGGGTGGTTATAAGCACTTCATGCAGAAGGAGATCTACGAGCAGCCGCGTTCAACGCGCGACACAATGCTTGGCCGTCTCGGTGCTGAATCGGGCCGCGCCTTCCTCGATGAAGTGCAAATCTCCGCCGACCAGATGCGCCAGTTCAAACAGATCCGCATCATCGCCTGCGGCACCAGTTGGCACGCAGCCCTGGCCGGTAAGTTCCTGATCGAAAAGCTCGGCCGCATCCCGGTTGAAGTCGATTACGGCAGTGAATTCCGCTACCGCGATCCGATTGTCCCCGCCGACACCCTCACGATCGTAATCTCGCAATCCGGTGAAACCGCCGACACACTCGCAGCCCAGCGCGAAGCCAAGCAAAAGGGCTCTGTCACCCTGGCTATCTGCAATGTCATCGGCTCCATGATCACCCGCGAAGCCAATGGCACCCTGATGACCCACGCCGGCCCTGAAATTGGCGTCGCCTCAACCAAGGCCTTCACCAGCCAGCTCACCGCCCTTTTCGTTTTGGCCCTCTACATGGGCCAGGAGCGCGGCACTCTGACCCCCGATCAGGTTCGGGCACACATCGAAGAAGCGCTCAAGATCCCCGGCAAGATGGAACATGTTCTGGCCACCGAGGTGATCTATCAGAACCTCGCCCGCTCGCTTCACAAGGCCAAAGACTTTCTCTACCTCGGCCGCGGCGTGCACTTTCCCATTGCACTTGAAGGCGCCCTCAAGCTCAAAGAAATCAGCTACATCCACGCTGAAGGCTACCCTGCTGGCGAGATGAAGCATGGCCCCAATGCCCTGATTGACGAAAATCTACCCGTAGTCGTCCTCGCGGCCTATGATCCTGAAGACCCCGACAGCCGCATTCGCTACGAAAAAACAGTCTCCAACATTCAGGAAGTAAAGGCCCGCAGCGGCATCGTTGTCGCCATCTCAAACGAAGGCGACAAAGAAATCGCCGAGATGGCCGATTACGTCATCCCGATCCCGATAACCAACGAGCTCTTGCTACCGCTGCTTGAAATCATCCCGATGCAGCTTCTCGCTTATCACATCGCTGTTCGGCTGGGTTGCGACGTAGATCAGCCTCGAAATCTCGCCAAGTCCGTTACTGTCGAATAGCCTCGCCTACATCCCGGGCCGGAAGCTCCCGGCCGGGCGCTTCACTTCTTCCATCGCGCGCGCCAGCAAGCCCTTGGCGTAAGAGATGTTGTAGGCCCAGGCAACTTTGGGCCCGCCCACCATCTCTGGCACGTGATCTACAATCACTGCCCCACGATAACCCACCTCAACCAGCGTCTTCATGATCTTGTACATGTCCATGTAGCCGCCATCGAGGTGCGTCTCCACAAAATGCGGCAGCGGCTTGTCGACATTGCGAAAGTGCACTTTCCATAGCTTGTTCCGCTCGGCAAAATACTTGATCGCCGTAATCACATCGGCGCCCATCTTCGGGCCACCTTCCAGCCAACACCCACAGCACAAACACACGCCGACGTTGTCAGAATCCGCAATTTCCAGCGCCCGCTTGTAGCCGGCAAAACTGCCAAAGATGCAGCGTGGTACACCACCCAGCGGCTCAACGGGTGGGTCGTCCGGGTGAATCCCGATTCGGATTCCAGTCTCTTCCGCCACCGGAACCACCTGATTCACCCAATAGGTGTAGTTGTCCCAAATCTCTTTCTCGGTGTAGGCACGCCCATGGCTCAAAGGAGCCGGAAACGACTTCCCATTCCATTGCCCCTTATCGGCCTTGGCCAAATCAAAGGCTCTTCCCTTTGATCCCCGTACCACTTCACGCTCGGTAGACCAGATGCCGTTCCCCATATGCGCGTATGTTGTGTAGTACACGCCGGTTGCTGAGAGATTGCGCAAGAACTGCTTGTATTCCTCGATCTTGGCGTCGCGCCCCGGCAGGTTCAACGTCACTTCTTCCATATTGTGGACGTTCGCATTCCCGATATTCCATACCTTCAGGCCCGCACCCTCTACATTCGCCTTCAGCCGCTTGAAGTTATCCAGATTCGCGGCCGCCCCTGAGGTGTTCAGCGTCACCCAGTCCAGGCCAAGTTGCTTGACGAAATCCAGATCCTCCGCCTTCGGGTCTGACCCCGATTGCAGCGCAATCTTTACTCCCGGGCTGAATTCATGCACATTGCCCCGTCGCCGCTTGGTCTGAGCTTGGGCCGCTACGGCTGCGGCGCTACCGGCAAATTCGCGTCTCGTCATGGCCCAGATTCTATATGAGGCTCTTGACGAAGTAAATCATTTCCTTCACAATCAAACAAACGTATGAATGAAGCAAACGTTCGAGACACTAAGGATAAGATCCTTGACGCCGCCGAACGACTCTTTGCCCTCCACGGCATCGAAGCCACCTCTCTGCGCCAAATTACCAGTGACGCTGAAGTAAATTTGGCAGCTGTAAACTACCACTTCAACTCCAAAGACGAACTGGTAAGAAGCGTCTACTCCCGTCGCATCCGTCCCATGAATGAGAGCCGGATTGCCCGTCTCCAGGCCCTCGAAACAAACGAAGCCAGTACTCTCGAATCCATCCTCGAAGCCTTTTACGAACCCACAATCGACATGGCACTCAGCCTTCAGAATCATGGCTTTACCATCGGCCAGATGATGGGCCGCCTCTACACAGAGCCTCACGGCGCCATGCAAAGCCTCATCGTCACCGAAATGGGCGAAGTAGCCCGCCGCTTTGCTCTTGCTCTGGCCCGGACTCTCCCGCACCTCAGCCAACGCGAAGTCTTCTGGCGTCTGCATTTCACCATCGGCATGCTTGCCCACACGATGGCTGCTGGAGAAAAGCTGAAACACCTGAGCCAGGGCCTCATCAACCCTCATGACAAGCAGGAGGTTCTTCGCCAAATGATCACCTACGCCAGGGCGGGCCTCAGCGCGCCAAGTTTGGAGCCCGCTCCATGACACTCCTCCTGCTAACCCTACTCGCCGCCGAACCGTTGCCTCTGAGTCTGCCCAAAGCGATAGAACTCGCCACTGCTCCCAACGGCAACCTCCGTCTCCAACTCGTCAGAACCGGAGTCGAACAAGCCGAGGCTCGCCGCCGTCAGGCACTTGGCGCCTTCCTCCCGAATCTCGACGGCTCGATCGGTGCGTCCAGCCAAACCCGCAACCTCGCCGCCTTCGGCTTCCGCTTCCCCCAGGGTCTCCCCTTCACCATCCCCAGCTTCGTCGGCCCCTTCACTGTAGTGGACTACCGTGCCTCCGCCACCCAAAGCATCCTCGATTTCTCCTCGATCTACCGTTACCAGGCCACCAAACTCCAGAAGCAGGTCGCGAATGCAGAAACCCGCAATGCAACCGAACTGGCGATCCAGCAGGTGGCCCGAGCCTACGTCCTGGTTCTCAAAGCCGAAGCCGCTCTCGACACCACCAAAGCCAATGTTGCCCTCGCCGAACGTCTTGTCCAACTGGCCGAATCTCAAAAACGGGCCGGCACCGGCACGGGTATCGAGGTCACCCGTAGCAAAGTACAACTACAAAACGAAAAGCAAAGGATGCTGGTGGCCGAAAACGATCTGGAAAAGTCCAATCTGGATCTGAAGCGAGTGATCGGCCTCGACCTCAGCCAGGAAGTGGAACTCACCAGCCGCATGAACGACGGCAGCGCCCCGATCCCCACCGCAGAACAAGCCTTCGAAACCGCCCTCTTGCAGCGCCCCGATCTGGAAGCCCAACAGAGGCGACAATCATCAGCCCAGCTCAGCCTCAAGAGCATCAGCTCTGAGCGCCTGCCCAGCCTCGCCGCCAGTGGCGACTACGGCACCATCGGAGACGGCACCAGCCTCGTCCCCACTCGCAGCATCGGAGTAGGCGTGAGAGTGCCAATCTTCGATGGCGGCCGCCGCGAGGCCCGCCGCGCCGAAAGCGGAATTCTCCTCCGGCAGGAACGTCTTCGCGCCGACGACCTCAAAAAGCAGATCGAACTCGAAGTGCGCACTTCACTCAACACCCTCAAAAGCGCCCGCGCCCAAATCGAAACCGCCAAACTCGGCCTCGAACTCGCGGAAAATGAACTCGCCCAAGCCCAACGCCGCACTGAGGCTGGAGTGGCAAACAGCGTTGAACTCACCGACGCCCAAACCCGCCTCGCCCGGGCTCGCGACAACAACCTCGCCGCACTCTACCTCTTCAATCTCGCCCGCATCGACGTCGCTGCCGCCACCGGGTCTATGGAACAAGCAGTGAAAGGAATGGTTCAGTAATGAAAAAACTGCTCCCAGTTTTGGTTATCCTCATTGCCGCAGCCGGCTACTTCGCCTGGAGCCGCTCACACGTTGTAGACGACAACGTCCTGCATTTGAGCGGAAACATCGAATTCCGAAAGATCGACATCGCTTTCAAGACCGCCGGTAAGCTCCTCGAACTCAAAGTCGAAGAGGGCGCGAACATAAAGCTCGGCCAACTCCTCGCCAGCCTCGACCGCGAACAAATGCAACGCATGCGCACCCGCGACAGCTCCACCATCGACGTAGCCCAGTCCAACCTGCAACAGCTCCGCACCGCCATCCAGTATCAACAGACCACCCTTGCCAGCGAAATCAACCTCCGTAACGCCGAAGTCCGTCAAGCAAAAGCCAAGCTGCAAGAGCTGCTCGACGGCGCCCGGCCCCAGGAAGTGGCCCAGGCCCGCGCCCAGGTCAACGACCTCAAGGTGATTCACGATCAGGCCCACCGCGAATACGAGCGTGCCCAGAAGCTGATCGCACAGGAAGACATCAGCCAGTCGCAATTCGATCAGTTCAAGACGCGCTTCGATTCCACAACGGCTCAAGTGCAAAGTGCAGAACAGCGTCTGGCCTTGATCCTCGAAGGCCCCCGCAAAACCGACATTGAATCGGCCCGTGCCAATCTAGCCCGCGCCGAAGCCGCACTCAAACTCACCGAGGCCCAGCGCCTCGACATCCACCGCAAAGAAGAAGATCTCGACGCCCGCCGGGCCGATCTTGCCCGCAGCAAAGCCGGTGTCAGCGTTATCGATTCCCAACTCGACGATACCAGCGTCGTCTCGCCTGTTGACGGTGTTGTGCTGGTCAGGAGTGCAGACCCCGGCGAAGTACTCGCCGCCGGCACACCCGTGCTGACCCTGGGCGAGATCGACAAACCCTGGCTGCGAGGCTACGTACCGCAGAACAAGCTTGGGCGCATTCAGCTCGGCATGCCCGTTACAGTTCGGTCTGACTCCTACCCGGACAAAACCTACAACGGCAAAATCAGCTTCATCGCCAGCGAAGCAGAGTTCACACCCAAACAGATCCAAACCACCGAAGAGCGCGTAAAGCTGGTTTACCGCATCAAAATCGAGATCGACAACTCGAAACGCGAACTCAAACTCAACATGCCCGTAGACGCCGAAATCCGGTTGAACTAAATGAGTATTGCAGTACAAGCCCGCTCACTCTCCCGACGCTTCGGCGCAATCGAGGCCGTGCGCGAGCTGAGCTTCGAAGTAAAGTCCGGCGAAGTTTTCGGCCTCGTCGGCCCGGATGGTGCGGGCAAAACCACAACGCTCCGCATGCTCTGCGGTCTGGTAGATCCCGACAAGGGCGACGCAGTTGTAGCGGGCTTCGAGGTCTCAAAGCATCTCGATGAAGTCAAAGACGCCATCGGCTACATGGCCCAGAAATTCGGCCTCTACGGCGATCTCACCGTCGAGGAAAACATGGATTTCTATGCGGACCTCTTCGGCATCACAGGGCAAGTGAGAGTAGACCTCAAAACCCGCCTGCTACAGATGACCCGCATGGAGCCCTTCCGCGACCGCCCCGCCGCCAAGCTCTCCGGCGGCATGAAGCAGAAGCTCTCCCTCATGTGTACCCTGCTACACAAACCCCAAATCCTCTTCCTCGACGAGCCCACCAACGGCGTCGACCCCGTCTCCCGCCGCGACTTCTGGCTCATTCTCGAAGAGCTCGTCAAAGACGGAATGACTGTAGTGGTCTCCACCGCCTATCTCGACGAAGCCGAGCGCTGCCACCGTGTTGCCCTCATGGATCGAGGCCGCATCGTCCTGTGCGGCACCCCCGCCGAGCTCAAAGCCAACCTGCCCGAGAAGTGCTACGCCATCCGCGGAGCCAACCTCCGCGAGATCAAGCACACGCTCGAATCGCGCCCCGGCGTCAGTAGCGTCGAGATGAGCGGCGCGGCCCTGCATCTTTTTCTCAAGCCCGACGCCAGGCTTCTCGACATCATTGCCGACCTCGACATCGATGCCGAGCGCATCACACCCAGCCTTGAAGACATTCTGATTTCAGAAATTCACAGAGCCGCAGCATGAGTGAGTTCAGTGTAGTCATCGAAAACTTAACCAAGCGCTTCGGCACTTTCGTCGCCGTCGACAATGTCACCCTCAACGTAGGCAAGGGTGAGATCTTCGGCTTTCTCGGCCCCAACGGCGCAGGCAAATCCACTACGATTCGCATCCTCTGCGGGCTCCTCGCCCCCACCAGCGGCAAGGCCATCGTAGCTGGCTACAACGTCGCGAGCGACCCGGAACTCGTCCGCGCCAACATCGGCTACATGTCCCAGCGCTTCTCGCTTTACGACGATCTCACCGTAGCCGAAAACATCGACTTCTTCAGCGGCATCTATGGTGTCGCCAAAGACAAGCGCCCCATCCGCAAGCAATACGCGCTCGATATGTCGGGCCTGGTGGGCCGCGAAGACTCAATGACGCGCACCCTGCCCGGCGGCCTCAAACAACGCCTCGCCCTCGGCTGCGCCATCCTCCACGAGCCCCCCATCATCTTCCTCGACGAACCCACCAGCGGCGTCGATCCCATCGCCCGCCGCAGCTTCTGGGATCTGATCTATCAACTCTCCGAGGCCGGCCAGACAGTCTTCGTAACCACTCACTACATGGATGAGGCCGAATACTGCCACCGCCTCGCCCTCATGTACAAGGGCAAGATGATCTCCCTCGGCACTCCTGCCGAGCTCAAGCACGCCATGAGCAAGAACAGCATGGAAGAGGTTTTCGTCGAAAGTATCGAACGCGAAGAGGCCGCTGCACTATGAATTTCCGCCGCTGGTGGGCCGTTACCCGCAAAGAATTCCTGCACATCGTGCGCGACCCGCTCAGCCTCTACATGGCGCTGGCAATCCCGCTTTTGTTGCTGCTCCTCTTCGGCTACGCACTCAGCCTCGATGTCGACCACGTGCCGACAGCCATATACGATCTCGATCGAAGCTCCGCCAGCCGAGACCTGATCGAGCAATTCAAAGGCAGCCGCTATTTCGACATCGTCGCCTCAGCCAGCACCCCCGATGAACTCAACGCTGCAATCGACCAGGGCAAGGCCATCGTAGGCGTCGTGATTCAGCCCGGCTTCGGCTCAGACCTCAAGGCCGGGCGCGAAGCAAAGGTGCAGTTGATCCTCGATGGCAGCGATTCCAACACGGCCAGCATCGCCCTCGGCTACGCACAAAGCCTTGTCACCCTTTACGGAATCGAAGTTCGCGCCATAGCGAGAGAGCGTCTCGGCGCCCCTAAAGTAAATTCGATCGACACCCGCATCCGTGTCGTCTTCAACAGCGATCTCAAAAGCCGCAACTACATCGTCCCCGGCCTGATTGCCGTCATCTTGATGATCATCGCCGCCGTCCTTACCAGCCTCTGCGTGGCCCGCGAATGGGAGAACGGCAGCATGGAGCAGCTTCTCTCCACGCCCCTCCGCCCGGTAGAATTCCTGCTCGGCAAGCTCGCAGCTTACTTCGCCATCGGCATGATCGATATGGTGATCTGCATCGTCACGGGCGTCTTCCTCTTCGAAGTCCCACTGCGTGGCAGCGCGATATTGCTCATCGCCAGCTCTGCCCTATTCTGCTTCGGTGCGCTCTGCTGGGGCATCCTGCTATCGACCATCACCCGTAACCAGGTTGTCGCCTATCAGCTCAGCATGATCTCAAGCTTCCTGCCAGCCTTCCTTCTGAGTGGCTTCATCTACTCCATCGACAACATGCCGCCGGTGATTCAGGTGGTCTCGCGTATTGTGCCAGCCCGTTACTTTGTCACGATCCTCAAGGGCATCTTCCTCAAAGGCGTGGGTGTACAAATCCTCTGGGCAGAACTGCTCGCCCTGCTGCTCTACGGTTCCGTCGTCTTCCTGATTGCCGTCCGCAAAATGCGGGCGAAGGTGGCCTGATTCTTATGTGGGAACGCATCCGGGAAATGATAGTCAAGGAGCTCAAGCAAACCCTGCGTGAGCCAAAGATGCGCGCCACGCTCATCATGCCGCCTCTGATCCAGTTGCTCGTTTTTGGCTACGCCGTCAACCTCGACGTAGAACACGCCAAGCTTGCCTGGATGGATCAAGACCGCACCATCGAATCCCGCGAACTCCTTGAACAATTCACCGGCTCCGGCCGTTTCACCATTGTTCGTTATCTCGAATCCGAGCAAGACACCCAACTCACCCTCGACCGCAGCGAAGTAGAAGGTATCGTCCGCATCCTGCCCGGCTTCGCTGCCGATATCGCTCGCGGCCGCACGGCCTCAGTACAAGTGCTCGTTGACGGTACCAACTCCAACACCGCCAGCATTGTCTCGACCCAGTGCACGCAGGTGATCCGCCAGTTCAGCACAAAAAAACTCGAAAAACTCCAGCGTCAAAAACTGGTCGGCCGCGCCGTAGACCGCCCCCTCTTCGCCCCGCTCCCCACCCTCACCATCGAGCCAAGAGTCTGGTTCAACCCGGAGCTTCGTAGCCGCAACTACTTCGTCCCCGGCGTTCTCGTCAACATCATCATGCTGGTCACGCTCTCGCTCACATCGATGGCAATCGTGCGGGAGAAAGAGATCGGCACCATGGAGCAGCTCATGGTCACTCCCATCCGGCCCATCGAATTGATCATCGGCAAGACACTCCCCTTTGCCGCAATCGGGATGATTCAATTGCTTTTGATCACCCTGGTGGGGATGCTTGTTTTCCGCGTGCCACTCAATGGCAACACTGCACTTCTGGTCTTCTCCAGTGTCTTTTTTATTGAGTGCACACTCGGCCTTGGCCTCTTCATCTCCACCATCTCAAACACACAGCAGCAGGCGATGATGACGACGCTCTTCCTATTTCAGCCGATGTTCATGCTTAGCGGTTTCAGCTTCCCCATCCGCAACATGCCCGAGATCGTTCAGTGGGTTACCTATTTGAACCCCATGCGTTACTACATGGAAGTAGTGCGAGGCATCTTCCTCAAGGGCGTTGGCATCGAGATCCTTTGGCCACAGATTTTGGCTCTCGCCGTTCTTGGCACAACGATCCTCGCGATCAGCGCAATGCGCTTCCGCAAGAGACTCGATTAGCGGTCTGTGTTCTGGCGCTTGTAGGGTTCGCGCACATGCTTGGCCGCTTCTTCCATCGCGCCCTGCGTATTGTCCTTGGTACGGATCGCCTGATTGTATTCACTCACGGCGCGCTCACGCTGTCCGGTGACATCGAAGATCTTGCCCAGGTTGATGTGGGTCCAAACTTCGGTCCACTTGGGCTCAAGATCGCCGTTGAGTACTTCGCGAAACTCGTTGGCCGCAGCCTGATAGTTGTTTTGCAAAAAGAAGATCTCGGCCACGCGGTAATGCCCCAGTGACGAATTGCGATTTACCTCCAGCGCCTTCTGATACTCCTTGAGCGCCTCCTGGAAGTCACTCACCTCAGCAAACTGCTCACCCTTACGAATCGCTACCGACACCCGAATCTTATCGTCATAACGCAGCACCTGCATGTCCGGGTCGAGCTTCACAATTACCGGCTTGCCAAAGGTCTCGACGCTGAATTCAGACGAGGTGCCCACCACCTCAACCGTCTTCTCCTCGGGGTTGCCTTCAGTCTCAATCTTCAGCTTCACCGGCATGCGGAAGGTATCAAGATCCTGCGACACCTTGCCCAGAATGCGAAAGCCCTTGGCTGTACGAAACACTGTATAAGTCAGCTTGAATTCCGGTGCCCCCGAGGATTCAATCCACTGGATGAAGAAGTACTGGAGATCACTCCCATAAGCCTGTTCGGCAACCTTGCGGATGTCGTTGGTAGAAACCTGTTTGTACGCGTAGGTCTTGGCAAAGTTCTTGAGCGTCGCCTCAAATTTGTCCTTACCCAGGAGTCCGCGCAGCATGTTCAGTACAGCCGAACCCTTACCCGCAGTCGCGGCCCAAAACTCCGGCGAATAATCCTCGTAGCGTGAACTCTGAATCAGCGGTGGTTCAGGTTGCGTCAGTGCTTCCACATAAACATCACGCATCTCAGACTCAACAGCCGAAGGCCCGCCGGTCGACTCAAAATACATCGACTCCGAATATCGTGCCAGCACGTTCACAATCCAGATGTGGTTCCGGGTGGTAGGCGAAAGCAATCCGCCCCACCACTGCCGCGACACCTGATTGACGATCAACCGCTGATTCACCTCAGTACCGATAC
>JAPKYY010000959.1 GCA_026394095.1 Acidobacteriota bacterium
TACTTGGTCGTACCAGCAACACGCGAATCGCGCGCATAAGGCACAAAGGCCTGGGGGAAGCCAACCCAGGCAACCATTCCGCGCAAAAACCGATGCGTCTCGCGCATGGACAAAAGAGCATTCAGACAATTGCGGGAAACCAGCCGGAAGTCACCAACATCAGCAGGAAGGTCTGGATGCACCAACGCGCGCATGATCCGATAAAAGCCCCATGCCGTAAAACGCTTGAACGCCGTCTCACCCGCCCTTGAGGTTCGTTGCCCGTAGACAACGTCATAACCCTTGCAGTATTCATCCAGCATTTGAGCAATTACTTCGGGCGGGTCCTGAAGGTCGGCATCCATCAATACAATTGCTCCGCCAGTCGCCTGATCCAGTCCTGCGGTTGCGGCAGCTTGATGCCCAAAGTTTCGTGCGAGGTTGAGAACTCGTACCCGTGGATCCTGATTGGCCCAGAGGATCAACTCGCGCAACGACTCGTCATTGCTGCCATCGTTGACCAGGATCAACTCTGCCATACAGGGCAGAGTTTCAAGAAATGCGTCGAGGCGGCGCCTCAGGAATGGCAGAGCATCTTCTTCGTTATAAACGGTTACAACGATTGAGAGAAGTTTTGGGTGAGGTCTGGCCTCGAGAACATGGAAGGTTTGCTTGCCAGCCATTAGATGTCTCCCTTTCGTTCAAACAAGACACACTTCTCCCCTGCCTCCACCGCGCGCCAGCCCTCACTCTCACGCAACAAAGCACTCAGCGGTTCATCCAGTTGCGTTAGTACAAGATTGAATCGGTGCTTGTCGAGAAGTTCGCTCCATTGGCGATGTCCGCCGCGGATCGCAAAATACTCATTCCCGATTTCCGGCCCATAGTAGTTGTGCCGGCTGTCGAAAAATACTTTCTGTTGGGGATAGTTGCGAAATATCAGATAGTCGGCCATTTGGTCTGGGGCGAAAATGCGGCTCGAAGCGATTCGCTCTGCATGCTTCTCAATCAGCCGGATGGGAACAGCTCCCTCAGGGATTTCCGTCGGCCAATTCAGACCAGGCATCAGCAGGATGCCTGCAATTGCCAAAGGGATGAACAGACTCGTGCCCGCCATCGATGGGGTCAGTTGCTTTGAGACATCGTGCAAAATTCCGAAAACCGAGGATTTCTTGAATCCCGCCGCCAGCAAGTCCCAGCCGGAGCTGAGTTCGACAGCAAGAATCGGCACCAACAGAAGCATGAGGATTGGAATGTGCCGTACCGACGTGAGCGAGCAGTAGCTGAGAAACAGAATCGAAAGTGAATCCACCAGGTTACGCTTGGCCACCAGCGAAGATATGATTGACAGCCCGGCAAGGAGCATCAGCATACTGTTCAACATCTCTTCAGAGCGAAACCGTGGAGACTGGAACTCGGCAACATTGGAGATGATCCAGGGCGATTTCAGAGTCTCAAAGATATGCTCATGCAAGTGATAGCCGTATGGGTTCAAAAGCGTTGCTGCCGTCGCCGCAATTCCAAGAATCGAAAGCTGAATGGCTTCGCTGCGCCGCGAGACCAGAAGTTCGGGATAACAGAAGGCCTCCGCTGCGCAACCTATGACGCGAACAGCGAGCAAT
>JAPKYY010000416.1 GCA_026394095.1 Acidobacteriota bacterium
CCACCAGCAGTACCGAAATTCTATTCCTTGCCGCAAATGGCGTGCACGATGGCCGCTTTGCTAATAACGCCTGGCTGGTTGAATTACCCGACCCGATGACCAAAGTGGTTTGGGACAACTGTGTAACGATGTCCAAAAAGACCGCCGAAAGTTTAAAAGCCAGCATGGGCTTTATCGCCGAAGAAGGCGATATGGTGAGTTTGACCGTGGGTGGCGCAACGATTGATGCCGCAGTGCTTGTAGTTCCTGGACAGGCTGATGGCGTGCTTGGAATTACCCTTGGATACGGACGCGAAAAAGTAGGCCGTGTTGGAAAGGGAGCTGGCTTTAATGCTTATAAGCTCCGCAGCTCCGCTGGAATGGGTTTTGCTGCAGTCACGGCTGCCAAGTCACCGAAGAGCTACTTGCTGGTGAGGACTCAAGACGACCCGCAAGGCGACTCGCAGAACGACCGGCCGATTGCCCGTGAATTGACGCTTGAGGCGTTTGCCAAGGATGCCGGCAAGGTTGCGGCTGTCCCTGGCCCGCCGCTTGAGAGCCTCTTCCCGGATTGGCAATACGACAAGGGCAACCAGTGGGGAATGACGATTGATCTCAATTCCTGCACCGGCTGCAACGCATGTCTGGTGGCCTGCTTCAGCGAAAACAATATCCCGATGGTTGGTAAGAAGTTTGTAGCGATGGGCCGCGAAATGCACTGGATCCGTCTGGACCGCTACTACGCTGGCGATGCCGATGAAACCACAGTTGCAGTTCAACCGTTGAACTGCCAGCAGTGCGAAAACGCTCCATGCGAAAGCGTCTGCCCGGTAGCCGCTACCGTTCACTCGCCTGAAGGCTTAAACGATATGGCGTACAACCGCTGCATCGGAACCCGGTATTGCATGAACAACTGCCCCTACAAGGTTCGTAAATTCAACTACCTGAACTGGACCAAGGGCAAGACTGAAATTGAAAATCTGGGATCCAATCCCGACGTCAGCACCCGTATGCGCGGTGTGATGGAAAAATGTACTTATTGCACACAGCGGATCTCGGAAGGCAAGATCAATGCCAAGACCGACCCGGCTGGCCGCCGCGCCGTGCGCGATGGCGATATCAAGACCGCTTGCCAGCAGACCTGCCCGGCAGATGCGATCTCATTTGGCAACATCAACGACCCGAACTCTGAAGTGTCCAAGATGAAGGCCTCTCCCCGAAACTATGCGCTGCTTGCGGAATTGAACGTCCGGCCGCGCACCACCTATCTGGCCAAGCTGCGGAATACGAATCCGGATCTGGCGCAAGAGAAGAAAGAAGCCCCTGCGGCTCACTAAGGAGTAAACATGGCAGATCTAACACTTACAAACTCCGATCTTGATGCCATCTCGCCTCGGATGGTGCTGGACAAGGGCACACGCCCGACCGGCTACAAGGAAGTAACCGAAGACGTCGTCTCGATTATTGAAGCCAAAACGCCAACAGCCTGGTGGTTGGCCTTCGTGGTGAGCTTCCTGGTTATGTGCATGCTTTTCAGCATGTTGACCTACCAGGTGATGACTGGCGTCGGCGTCTGGGGCAACAATTCTCCAGTCGGCTGGGCCTGGGATATTACGAACTTCGTGTTCTGGATCGGTATCGG
>JAPKYY010000487.1 GCA_026394095.1 Acidobacteriota bacterium
CGCTTCCCCTGGGAGCTTGTGCAATTGGGCAATTGTGGGTCCCCGCTCGAAACCGATGCCGGCTGGCTTGTCTTGAGCCATGGTGTAGGCCCGATGCGCGAATACTCTATTGGAGCCTTCCTGCTCGATCTTCAGGATCCCTCCAAAGTCATCGGTCGCCTCAGTCAACCCCTCCTCACTCCCAACCAGAACGAGCGTGAAGGCTACGTTCCCAACGTGGTCTACAGTTGCGGTGGCATCATTCATGGCGACGACTTGATCCTCCCATACGGAATCTCTGATCGCGCCACCGGCTTTGCCCTGATCCCGGTCAAAGAAATCCTCGCTGCCATGGAACCTTGCCCTTGCTGAGAGTTTGCTGACAACTTCCTTACCATCGCGAGAGGTATTAACTACCCGTATGTCGCTTAATAGAACCTGAAGAGGTTCTCCATGCTCGAACAACGATTCTCCAAATGGCTGATTTTATGTCTGGCTCCCGTGCTCGCAGTGTTATTTGCTGTCGGCATCCGGTCTACCAGCGTCGGTGCGCAAGAAATTTTGCGTTTCTCCGGTTCCACTAACTCCCAGACGCTGGCTCTCAGCGCAGATGACAATCTGCTCGCGGTCGCAAATCCAGACAACAACAGCGTCACTCTCTTTGACACACGCGCAGGCGCAAATTCTTTGCTCGCCGAAGTCCGCGTCGGCCAGGAACCAAACGGCGTCGCCGTCTCCCCCGATGGCACCCGTGTCTATGTTGCCAACACCATCAGCGGCACTGTAAGCGTAATCGCCGTCAATCGGACGGCCAACAGTTACGACTCCATCGTTGCCACCATCCCGGTAGGTACAGAACCCTACGCTCTCGCCCTCACCCCGCGCGGCCGCAAACTCTACGTTGCCAACTCCCGCTCAAACAATGTCTCGGTTATCGATACCGCAACCAATCGTGTGGTCAAGACCATTGACGGCGTCGGCTTCGAACCGCGCGGCATTGCCATCACCAACACCGGTGTCGAAGACAATCAGGAAACCGTCTACGTCACCCAGTTTCTCGCCCTCCCGGTCCCCGGCAAAATCGATGGCTTTGACGATTCCAAAACAGGTCGAGTCACCGTGATCTCAGCCTCCACCGACACCGTCGTCAGCGAGATCATCCTCCAGCCGATGGCCGACACAGGCTTCAAGGCTGCTGGCGACGCTCTCAAGAAAATCGCCCCACCCGCCACCATTACCGAAGCAGACCTCAAATTTGTCACCGGTGCCTATCCCAACCAGTTGAACAACATCGCCATCCGTGGCCGCTTCGCTTTTGTGCCCAATACAGGCGCTTCCCCCAACGGCCCGGTCCGCTTCGACGTCAACACCCAAAGCCTCGTCAGCGTGATCGATCTTGACCTCCGCCAGGACGCAGGGCAAACCATCAACATGCACCGCGCAGTCGCCCTTCAGACCGCAACTCCCAAACGCTTCCTCACTGTCCCCTGGGCCATGGCCCTCAAGAAAACCGCCAATGAAGCCTATGTCGTCAGTGCTGCTTCTAACGTCGTAGTCAAGCTGAAATTCAATCCCAACACCGGAGCCACCACTGTTGAGAACGACCCCACCAGTCCCACTCGCGTCCTCCAACTGCCAACCGGCAAGAACCCTCGCGGCATCGTCATCACCTCGAACGACCGCACTGCCTACGTCATGAACTACGTCTCCCGTGACGTCACCGTGATCGATCTCACCGGCAACGTAGAACGCGTCACCGCAACACTCAAGGCTGCAAACCTGCCCACTCCCGGTACCGTCGAAGACCGCATCCAGATCGGCAAAGAGCTCTATCACTCCTCCATCGGCGAATTCGATCCAGTCGCTCCAGGTCAGCCCGCCATCACAGGCCGCCTTTCTAACAACGGTTGGGGCTCCTGCTCCTCATGCCATCCCCTTGGCCACAGCGATAACGTAGTCTGGATCTTCGGCTCCGGCCCCCGGCGCACCATCCCCCAGCACGTCGATTTTGCCGGTGGCGATCTCAATTCCATCCGTGCCCTCAACTGGTCCGCCATCTTTGATGAAGAAGAAGATTTCGAAAACAACATCCGCGGCACCTCCGGTGGCCAGGGCCTGCTAGTTCTGCCAGACGTAGCAACACAAGACCCCATCCTCAACGCCTTCACCCCGGC
>JAPKYY010000663.1 GCA_026394095.1 Acidobacteriota bacterium
ATATGGTGAGCGAGTTTATGGCCGCAGTAGAAGCCGATAAAGAGGCAATGAAGAAGATGGGGCACCCGCGCCGGCAGACCTGGTGGCAATCCACCAGTGGTCCCACTGAAATCCTTCTGGTGCGCTATTACAAGAACTATGCCGAGATGGACGAGACTGGTTTGCAGTTGAGTTCCCAGGTCTCGCTGGCGCGTGCGCGCGTCATGAAGTGTGCGAATTCTACCGAGACCGTCATTGACGAAATCATCCCGGACGCCAGTGTGATCGCAGATCGCAACGCAATGCCCAAGTACATCCGCACGCTGCGTAGCACTGTTAAGCCCGAGAAGATGCTGGAATACGCAGCTTGGGTAGAAAAGGAGATTGGGCCTGCGGTTAAGAAGTCTGGCGCGAAGCTCTTTCTCAATAGTCGTGTGCGATACGGAGCGACCACCAACATGTATATCAGCGCAACTGGCATGGACAGCATGGCAAATTTCGATGAGCCGCTACCACTGTTGAAGTCGATGGGCAAGCCAGCCTATGACGCAGCCATGGCGAAGCGCTCGGCGATGATCACGCATACTGAGGCGACGATCTACCGCAGTCTGCCCAATCTCAATTACTTTCCCGAAGCAAAGTAGCAGTTAGGCAGCTTTGGGTGCATACTTGCGCTTGATCACGGTGAGGTACATGGTGACGCCGAGGCCGAGGAAGAACAGCACGGCCATGATGGCACCCTGATATCCTCCCGTGGTCTGTATTAACCAACCCGTCAGGATCGGAGCCACAATGCCTGGCACGTTGGCCGCACAGTTCTGTACACCGACTATGCGGCCAACGGCCGCGCCGGGAATCAGGGTTTGCGTCAGAGCCCAATAGTTTGCGGTGGTAAGCCCAAGGCCGCCAAGGGAGGCAATCACCATCCACATGGCAATCTCGGGCGGTGTGTTCAGCGCACCCACGAGGCCCGCGCCCGCAGTCAGAAAGCCAGCCACTGTAAAGCCCTTGCGCACGGCCACCGCGTCGTAACCTTTGCCGATCATGGCATCGGCGGCAAAGCCAGCAAGTGTAGCGACAACGGCCATACACATGAAGCTGGCAGCAGTAAAGACCCCGCTATCGTTAAGCGACATCTTGAAGGATTCCTTAAAGTACGCAGGCATCCAGGTGAGGGCAAAGTAAACGAAGTATTGATAACAGAAGGTTCCGACGATGGTGCCCCAGATTACCGGGCTGGCCATTACGGTGCCAAAGCTGATGTCTTTGCCGCCGGCCGCTTGTTTGGCTTCCTTCTCACGGGCCCGGTCATCGTTGCTCATCAAAAAGAGCCACGGTACCAGCCACAGCATGCTGCCCAGGCCGATCGTGAGAAACATCATCTGCCAGCCGACACTTCCGAGCAACTTTACAGCAAGGAAGCTTCCCAGCGCAGGGCCAACCTTGGCCGCAGCCATCAGGATTCCGACGGCCGTACCGCGCCGGCGTTCGTCAAAGTTGAAGCGGATCCAGCGCATAGCCGCAGGAGTCACAACACTTTCACCCACCCCGAGCAGGATCCGTAAGAGAAAGAGCACCTCAAAGCCTGAAACCCAGGCCGTGGCTGCGCTAGTGATACTCCAGAGCAGAAAGCCAATGCTGTAGGTCCATTTCACTCCGTAGCGATCTACCAGCCAGCCTGCCGGAATCTGCAACCAAGCGTAGCTCCAGAAGAAGGCGCTGTTGAGTAATCCCCGGTCTGGGTTGCTGAGCTTGAAAAAGCTAAGAAAGCCGTCTTTGTCCGCCAGTGCGACCGAAAGGGTGACCCGGTCGAAGTAGGCAATCATGAAGCCGATGCAAAGCAGGGTCAGGATAGTCCAGCGACGGCCTTCGCTGATTGCGCTGAGCGGTTGTCCCGTAGGTGCGAGTGTTGAAGTTGCCACGTCTATAAAACACTATCAAACGGATGAGTTTGTCCGATGAGAAATCCAGGGTTTCTAAGAATGATCTCGATTTTCCAATCTTCACGGCCGGCGCCCGCACCTGTTTCCAAAGATGGCGCCCGGGCCTTAGGCTTGCTGTCTCAGGCACTCAAGCTGAATCTGATTCGTGCCAAGGGCCTGAACTATGTGGAACTTGCTGCCAGCCTCGACGCACTTGCCTACGCAGTAGAGAAAGCCGAAGGCGAAGCCGCCGTGCTTGAGACCAGCAGCCATACCTGTGGGGCCGTACAACACTATTTTGAACAACTGGGCCAAAGCATCGACGCTGTCGGTTTTGACCTTGCCACCAGTATTCGTGCGCTAGCCACACTTCTACATACCGACTCTGGCAACCAGGAAGAGTTTCTGGGCAAGATGGAAGAAATTCGCGACAACTTCCAGGCCGGCCATACCCTCGACGATGTCCATGTCCTGCGCCAACACCTCGATTCCTGCCTCACCAGTCTGCGCTCAGAGCTCTTCCACGCCCGGCAGAATCACCAGGTCAGTCAAGCCGCAATGCTCGACCATATGTCGCACTTGCACCGTAGCATCTCAACTCTCCGCGCCAAGGTTCCGCCCAAGCACACCACAGGCCCTGCGTTGTCGATCTTGAGGATCCGCCGGCTGAAGGCCGTCCGAGATCGCTATGGCAATACGGTGGCCCAGCGCATGCTCGATTACGTTATCCAGATCTTGCTGGTCCGCTGGCCTGCGGCCTATGACATTACCCCTTATGGCGACGAGTGCCTGGTTGTCATCGACAGTCAAAACCTCGATCTAGATTTCCATCGTGAAGCACTGCGCAAGCTATCGGGCGAGAAGAACGTATTTAATACTCACCATGAAGGGCACGAAATCATTCTGCCTCTTGCTCTGGACTGGACGGTCATCCGCGCTCCTGCCGAAGGCGACATGGATGAATTCATTCGTAACTTCCTTGACGGCATGTCACAAAAAGACAATCAGGCGGCCTCGCTCGATCAGGCGCTTGGTCTCAAGTCCTAGAGAGTCTGGCCTCAAGCCCTAGCGCGACTGGCTGAGCCCATCAACTATAAGTTTGGCCAGATCCGCAATCATCAACAACCCGATATTGTCTTCGCCGTAATCGATCCCGGGAATGTCTTCCACTGTAATTGCAATCGCGATCGGGCCAGCCTTGGTGTAAACAATCCCGACGTCGCTTCGCAAATGGTCGAGTGAACCGGTTTTGTTTGCAATCGTCAATCCATCCAGTTTCCGCCCCAGCCCTCGTACCTCCAACGGCCCTAAACTTCCAACAATCCCTATGGACCAACCTTCGGCGGCTTTCAACTGCTTGCCGTCCCCACGGATTTTGCGCATCAAACGGG
This sequence comes from Acidobacteriota bacterium, assembly GCA_026394095.1. Lineage (GTDB taxonomy): Bacteria > Acidobacteriota > Terriglobia > Bryobacterales > Bryobacteraceae > Bryobacter. The sequence continues at coordinate 3,293 of JAPKYY010000663.1, forward strand.
TTCTCGGCAACTTCAGTTTGTCCATCCTCGCGTTTACAGCGTCAGCACCGATCCGCTCGATCAGCATGTTCGTCGCGGTATTGTCACTGACGACAATCATTAGGTTCCCGATGTCCTTTAACTTCAGCTTCGTACCAGCGCTCAATTCGCGAAGAACTCCGCTGCCCGAAACTACATCTGCTGGCCGCATCACCAGCTCTTCATCCAGCTTTAGTTTGCCCTCAGCGGCTTGTGCGTAAATCTCGACAAGAACCGGCAACTTGATCGTGCTGGCGGTGCGAACTGCCTCTGCTCCACGGATCGAAACACTCTGTCCGGTCTTCAAGTTCTTTGCCGCTAGAAAGACCTTGGCAGGCCCCTGGGCGATTCGCTTTTCAAGCGCGGTTTCGAGATCCCCCGCTAAAAGCACAATGGGTAGCAAACAAAAGGTGAAACAGTTTCGCATGGGTGAATATCAAGACTATCGAATGATCTATGCTGAAGGCAGCAGTCGATTTCTTAATTTATGACAATACAAAAACTCACCACCACGCTCCTGCTTGCGTTTGTGTTTGCACTGCCGGGCTTTTCGGCGATCACACTAACGAATTCAAGTTTGACTCCGGCTGTCCAGGGTATCGCTTACAGCTCTACTCTATCGGCAATTGGCGGCACCTCTCCTTACAGTTTTTCTGTGGTCAGTGGTGTCTTGCCTACTGGCGTGACGGTGAATTCTTCCGGGCTTCTTGCGGGTACACCAGCTACGTCTGGAACCTTCAACTTTACGGTTCGGATTATCGATAATGCGCTGGCGACGGCTCACATTCCACTTGTTCTTTTGGTGAACAATAGCAATGGTCTGCAGATTTTGACAGCGTCGCTCCCTCAGGGCCAGGTAGGCCTCGGCTACGATGCAACACTCTCTGCCACAGGTGGAAGCCCCTCTTATATTTGGGACCTCGCACCCGGCAGCGGCTTTCTACCCAACGGACTGACAATCACATCGAATGGTCGAATTCTCGGGACACCCAATGCGGCGGGAGATTTCAGTTTTATCGTGCGTGTTCGTGACAGCAATGGCAACGGCGTAGCTGCTTTGTCAAATTACACCTTACGGATCAATTCCAGCGTTCTGAGTATTGGCACTACCACCTTGCCCAATGGCAGTTTGGGGGCCTTCTATAGTCAGGCGCTTTCTGTCACAGGTGGCGTGCAACCCTTTTCCATCTCAGTTATTAGCGGCAGTTTGCCACCCGGGCTCAGCCTCACATCCAGCGGAGTGATTACTGGAACCCCAACCGCAATTGGTACTTCGAATTTCTCGATCCGTGTCAGCGATGCC
>JAPKYY010000872.1 GCA_026394095.1 Acidobacteriota bacterium
TCATCTTCCACTCAAACGTAAAATCGAAGTCCTCATAGAGCTTCACAGTCTTGATGTCCTGAAAAGTCTTCAGGCCCCCAATCGATTGCAAGCCGTCTTCGGTCAGCTTCCAGGACGACGGAAACGCGCTGCCATCAGCGGCCACCCAGTCCTCCAAACGAATCGCCGCCAGCGGCGCAAGTAAGAGATCTCTGCGAGTCATCGTTTCTTCGTCGGCACTGCTGCCGGCAACTCCTTCTGCATCAGAATCTGCACCTGCGGCACCATGTTGTTAAAACTATCAAGCAGCGCTGAAGCAATCACCTTGCCTTCATTCGTTGTTCCCCATCCACCCAGAGCCGCCCCGCCCAGCGAGCCAATCATCAGCCCACCCGCACCAAGATCGGTCGCCCGCGCGCTTCCAGTCGCACTCGCCACCTGTTCACTCGTCTCGTTATCAGTCAAAAACAAAACCGTCTGCGCTTCCTTGAAATTCACATTCCCCAGCAACCCGGCAAACTGGCCCACAACAGGCAACTGCGACACAATCCCGCCAAAACTATCCCCCGCATTCTTCTCACTAAACACAATCGAGGTCAGCATTGAATACTGCGCCTCAATCACCTGACGCTTGCGAATCGTCTGATCCTTACGCAGCATCCCGGAATTCTCGAGTTCTTGCTCCCGCTTGGCCGCATCAATCCCGGCGCTGCGATCCACCACCCGAAAGCACCCCGATTGCTGCATCATCAGCCGCATCAAAGACAACGGCGAAGGCAAACTATAGCGGGACATATAGGCATACCCAGCAGGATCCTCCACCAAGGCAACAGTCGCGATCGGAGCCGTACAGCGCAACAAATCCTTAGCCGCATTCTTCGCCCCGGCGCTGCCCCCAGACCCCGACACCTCGCTCCCGCCCTGCCCCTTCTCCGTCTGACGGCAGGAACAGAAACTCAGCAACAACAAAACGCTAAAGAGAATTCGCACTCTCTAACTAATAACACTCCACTCGCGCCCAATTTCGTGAGCCACCACCCGAGACCGATCCGCCCCCACCGCCGTCATGAATCGCTCAATCGGCTCATTCACCGGCTCCCTGCTCAACACAAAGGTCTGATGGTGCACCGGCATGATCCTCTCAGCCCCAGCCCACCCCGCCATCTCAATCGCCGGCTCCGGCGTGCAATGGCTCATAATCCAGGGGTTGTAAGCACCAATCGGCATAATCGCAAGATCAATCGGCGTGCCCCCACGAAGCTCGGCAAACGATTTCGTGTGCGACGTATCCCCCGAGAACAGCACCTTGTACTGGCCCGCTTCAATCAGATAGCCGTTATACCCGCGATGCGTATCACGACGCACGCGCGCGCCCCAATGCTGCACCTCAACGCCCTTCACCTCAACCGGCCCAAACCGCACCGTCTCCCGCCAACCTAGCTCCGTAACACTCTTCCATCTAGCAGCGGTGAGCAGATCCTGCGTCTGGCGCGCACACACCACCGGAATCCCGGTACTAGCAAGAGCACTCAGCGACGGCATATCCCAATGATCAAAATGCGCATGGCTCAGCAATATGAGATCGATCTTCGGCAACTCCGGGATGGTCAGCGCCGGCTCGACAAGCCTCTTCGGCCCCATCGTACCCACCAGCAGATCAATCCCGCAGCGCTTGCTAAATACCGGGTCGGTCAGAATCGTAAACCCGTCTATCTGAATCAGTGTCGTCGCATGCCCCAGCCACGCCACATTGAGCCCGGCAGAGTTCCAACCCTGTGGATTCGGCTTCGACGGCGCCTTGGCGATGGTCTTGAACATCTCTTCGCCAAACTGATCAAAGAAAATCGGAGCCTGCCGGTACACCGCGTAGCCAGCCATCCCCAGCGCCACCGGCGCACCTGACAGAAAAAGCTGTCTCCGGCTAATAGCCAAAGCGCTCCTCCTTCCAGGGGTCTCCATGATTGTGATATCCGTTACGCTCCCAGAAGCCCGGCTTGTCTTCGGCCAGCAACTCGAGGCCCCCCAGCCACTTCGCAGACTTCCAAGCATAGAGCTGCGGCACAATCAGCCTTGCCGGCCCGCCATGCTCTGGCGTCAACGCCACCCCATCGTGGTGCGTCGCAACAAGCGCATCCTCCATCAGAAAATCCGCAATCGGCAAGTTTGTCGTCCAGCCATAGTCATACCCAAGCGCACTCACAAACTTGGCCTCCGCCTTCACCCCACCAGCCAGCTCCATCAAGGTAGAAACCGCCACCCCAGTCCACGTATTGTCCAGACGAGACCACCGCGTCACACAGTGAAAGTCCGAAAACACCTCAACGCGCGGCAGAGCCATAAACTCATCCCAGGTCAGCGAAACTTCCTTCTCAACAAGGCCAAAAACATCCAGCCGCCACTTGTTCATGTCAATCGGCGGCGTCCCGCTGGCGTCCAGCACCGGCCACTTCACCGTCTGGCTCTGCCCCGGCGGAATCCTTTGGCCTCGTTTTGTATCGGGAGAAATAATCATGTCTTTATTTGGATGAGCTTCACTGGCTCTTCGATCCTTCCAAAACTTAAAACTGTCATCGGGCAAACCGTAATGCAGATGCCACAACCAATGCACGAGGAATTCTGATTGTTCAATTCCTTTTGTTGCAGCGCATAACTCATGACGTCAATCCCCACCTGGCAGTTCCGTGAACATTCGCCGCAAGCAATGCACTTGTCATCGGCGACAATCGCAAACCGGCTCCAGCGCATCCGCGTGTAGAAACTGGCCCACGCCTCCATCATCTTCGCTAGCGGGCACCAATAGCGGCACCACACCTTACCCCCAAAAAACGGATAAAGTGCCACCGGCAGAATTCCCACCAGCCAGGTATCTACAACAAGCCGGTAATACTTAATTCCCGTCCCGGCCGGCTCTCGAAACGCCTTCACCACATCCTGCCCCAGCATCAACACCGTCACCACAACAGCCGCGCCCAGCACAATCAGGTTCATCCGCTCCCACGAGATCGCCGTACGGCCCTTCGGCGCCAGATGCCGCCAGCGGTCTCCCAGCGTTTCAGCTAGCCCCCCACAGCCACAAATCCAGGTGCAATACCGCTTGCCATGAAACAACACGAGTATGGGCAAAAGCACAAAGCTTAAAATCACGCCCCACACAATCCACACATCACTCGGGTTCGAGAAAAACGTATAAAAGAACAGCGGCCACGCATAAACAATCCCGTAGCTCCGCCAGGCGTTATTGGCAAAGTTCGGGTCCTTAGCGAGACTCTCTCCCACCCACTGATACTTCACCGCCCAGGCAAACAAAAACTCAGGAATCAGAAAGAAGAAGATCCACTGAAAACCAATCAGCGTTGCGAAGCGGTAGATCTGAAACTTATCCTTCTTATCGATCCCCCACCGCTTCATCGCCTGCAATCCAAACACCGTCACCACCGCGGTATAGAGCACCGTATACCAGAAGCTCCACCCACGTCCAAAGAAGCTCAGCGCCTCATAGCCCCAGCCGCGATAAGGCCAAAACTCTTCGCCCTTACCCAGCTTGATGCCGTAAATCGAATAGGCAATCGCAAAGCTCACCAGCAACCCAAGCCACCGCTTCCAGTCCCACTCATTCTCAAGCCTGATGCCCAGACTCTTCAAAAACCCGGTCGGCAGATCCGCACCAATCAAAACGAAAATCTGATCAAAGTCCACATCAAAAGACTTGAGCTCCGAATTCAAACGAACCTCAACTTTTGACGCCGCCAGCTTCTTCCGGTTCTCACCAAACAACCGTTCCAGCGCCGCCCCGCGGTGCATCAGCACCACCTGATTCTGGGCGCTCAGCGCAATCGCCGCCTCAGCCGCAGAATTCCCACCACCCACCACCAAAATCTTCTTTCCCACATACAAGCCCGGGTTATAAAGCTTGTGCAACACATGCGGCTGATCCTCCCCAGGCAGCCCCAACTTGCGTGGATTCCCCCTCACCCCGCTAGCAAGAACTAAGAACCGGGCCCTATATTCAGCCTTCGCCGTCTTCACCACCAGCGGCACCCCGGGCGTCACCCCAGTCAGCGCTTCTCCGCAATGCAAAGGAATCCCGGCCGCTGCAACCTGCCGCTGCCAGCGCTCAATCAACTCTTCCTTAGGGGCCTCAGAAAAATCAAGAGCGGAAAGATTCTCCCGCGACACGGGCTCTGCGTAAATGAACTTGCCCTGCGGAAAATCCCGAAACGTCGCAGCAAGTTCCGACTTCTCCACCACAAGCACCTGGTGCCCCTTCTCCTGCAACCGCAACGCAACAGCCAATCCCGCCGCTCCAGCCCCTGCCACCACAACGTCATAATCAACAGCCAAACCACCCACCCGCAACAATCCGCTCAAATGCTGCGCGAGTTCTTCTCCCTGCTCAAGCGCCAGCTTGATCACCGGCGCCCCGGCCAGATCCCCCACGATAAAAACGTTATCGACTGAGCTCTCAAAGTGTTCCCGCAGCACCGGTCTCCGCGTCGGCATGTCAGCCGCGCGTAGTACACCCCCAACTAGGTGCCCAACCTTAGAAATTATTGAGATTTTATCCACACTCTTTCCACTATGGTTATGATGCGACAATTTGGCCGGCTCCGGATTGAATTGATTCTCTGTCTGGTTCTCTGCCTGCTCGCCCTAAACGCAGCCGACAGCAAGGCCGAATTTGTTGGTGGCACCCTTGCAAACTTTAAGAGTGGCGAGGACGGCCGCCTCGCCATGGATCAAACCGACCTATTGGTATTCGGCAGCAAACAGCAAAAGGTAACGATCCTCTACAGCAAGGTGCGCTCCATTGAGTATGGCCAGAAGGTCGACCGCCGCTATCTCGAAGCCATCCTGATTTCTCCTATGTTCTTGTTAAGCAAGAAGCGCGACCATTACCTCACCCTTCACTACCGCGACGAAAAAGGATATGATCAGGCCTTGGTACTGCGCCTACCAAAGTCGTCAGTCCGTCCAACTCTTGCCAGCCTGGAAGCGAGGACAGGATTGAAAGTAAAGGTACAGGACGATGAAGCCCGGAAGGCGTACCGCAGCTAAGCAAATGCTGCTCGGGTTTGGCTGGTCAGGCTTTGCAGCCTCGGCCGCGGAGAAACCTGCGTCCACACCACCCCCTCCCCCCGAACAGCCAGTACCATCTCCCCCAATTGTTAAGGTGGAATCCCCGTCGATGAGTCCCCTCGACGAGGGCCTCACCCAACTCCTCCGTATCCGCCGCCTGCACATTCAGGAACTCAGCGGTGGCGAAGCCGCCAATCAAATCCGCGACATGATCATTTCGGCCCTGCAAAGCGCCGGCTTCTTTGCGGTAACAGAAAATCCCGAACGCGCCGACGCCTTCCTTAAAGGCACTGCAGAAGACCTGGTCTTCAACGAGCAGTTCAGTTCCCACGAAAGTCTCGGCGTAAGAACCGGCGCATCCACCGGCCGCGGTGCGCTCAACGGCAGAAACTCCGAGCGAGCAGCAGCTTCAATCGGCGTAACCTCGAACGAAGACGTCAAGATCAACGAGCGAAAGCACGAAGCCGTAGCAGCGGTGCGTATCGTAAACAAAGAAGGCGACGTCCTCTGGTCTACGACACAAGAGAGCTTCGGAGCCAAATTCCGCGGCGCGTCCGCCGACGTAGCCGACAAGATCACCCGCCAGCTCCGAACAGACCTCGACCGCGCCCGCAAATTCCCCCCTCAGATCGCCAAAGGCCGCGAATGACCCAAGGCAATATAATGGGAGACATGGCACGCAAAGTAAGTGTGGTGATCGAACAGGACGAGCACGGCTGCTACGCGTGGTGCCCGGAACTCAAAGGCTGCCAATCGCAAGGCCAGACCATTGAAGAAACCCTCGCCAACATCAAAGAGGCAGTAGAGCTCTACCTCGAAACGATGCACTGAGTGCGCCAGACAGACGCAAGACAGTGCCTCCCTTCCCAAGGAAAAATCCCCGTCGAGCCCC
>JAPKYY010000016.1 GCA_026394095.1 Acidobacteriota bacterium
CTGTTGACAGCAAGTCTGCACGCGCGAGGAAGTCTCTTAGATCGATGTCCCCGCCAGAGAGCAGATTTCTCATCGTGATTTCCATCAGCTCGACAACCTGGTCGCCTTTGACCTCAGCTTCTTTTGAGAACTGTTCGCGGGCACAATCGATCATGTCGATGTTGACCTTGGTGACCGGGCGGAAGCTGCCGCGCTCGACCAGAATCGGCTTCTTGCGCAAGACTTCGGAGGGCTGTAGCACTTCACCCTTGGGCCCGAACATTGCCGCCCCACTCAGGCCAAGCTGTACCAACTTCAGACTCATGACGCGATTGTCGACGCGGCGGAACTCGATGCCGGAGAAATCGATCATGTCGATTTCAAGCCGCTCTGTGCTTAAGTTGTCGAGCAAAGACTCGAGCATCTGATTGGGCGCGTGGTGCAAAAAGAAGGCCGCGTAAAGGAGGTTTACCCCGACAATGCCGAGCGCATCCTGCTGGAGGGAGTTCTCCTTGTCGAGCATTCTCACGTGCAGAATGATCTGGTTGTCACTGTCGCCGGGGAAGGCCTGGTATCTTACTCCCATCCAGCCATGACACTCGTTGGTGCCGCGGAAGTTTAGGGCCGAAACGGTGTTGGCGAAGGTAAAGAATGCCGTAGAATCTCCACGGGCCGCACCGAGACGCTCTACATTCAGGTGGTGCTCATAGTCGAGCATTTTCTCAAGACGTTCTCTCGAAACATAACGCTTGCTCTTGCCGTAGATGGCATCGCTCACCGTCATGTCATAGGCTGAAATCGACTTCGAAATCGTACCTGCCGCTGCGCCTACTTTGAAGAACCAACGGGCGACTTCCTGCCCCGCGCCAATCTCGGCGAAAGTGCCATAGCGCACGGGATCGAGGTTGATCGACAGCGCTTTTTGGTGCGTACTCAGCCGCGGCCGTTCCGGATTGAGAGAAGTTCCACTTGTGCCCATATTCAAATGATGGCTTGTTTTAGACTTTGTTGTCCAGCTATCGGTAGTTAGTTCAGTCGTTTGAGTCTTCATGCGCAGCATTCTCCCCGAGACTTCTTATCGTCCTGTCACCGCCTTGTAAGAGAAACATGAAATGCTGAGTAGTTGACCATGCAATTGATCCTTCTGTTGGCCTTATTTGCCCAAACGGCTGAACGCCTGGAAAACTGGCACGAGCTGGCGATGGTTTCCATTCAGGCCGATCTGCACCATGTCCAGGGTATTGATATCGAAGGCAATACGCTGTGGGTTAGCTCTGTAGATGCCAAGGCTGGCAAGGGCTTTCTATCGAAGATCGAAACTCCTTCGGGCCGCCTGATTGCGCAGGTAGAGGTGCAGCAGGGCAAGCGCATACATCCCGGCGGTATCACCCTCGATGGGGACTCCATCTGGATCCCTGTCGCTGAATATGATCGGGATGGGCCAAGCACAATCGAGCGCCGCAACAAGAAGACCCTTGCCCTTGAATCTTCGTTCGAGGTGAATGACCACATTGGCTGCGTGGCGGCCGGCAAGACTTTCCTGATTGGGGGTTCGTGGTCGAGCCGCACGCTCTACCAATGGACTAAAAGTGGTGAACAAATGTTAAAGGTTTCGAACCCAATTGCGACATCCTGGCAGGATCTTAAGATGGATGGCGACCTGCTGATGGGTTCAGGCCAGATTAGCCGTGAGCAGGGGGCTGTTGATTGGGTTTCGATCCCTGAGTTCAAGCTTGTGCGGCGGATCACGACCGGGGCTACAGACCGCAGATTCAGCTACGCTCACGAAGGTATGACCTACCGCAACGGAAAGCTTTACTTTTTGCCGGAAGATGCGCCCAGCCGCCTATTCGCCTTCGAAGCCCGCTAATCTGGAATTTACTCAATATGTCAGCCCAACAAATCGCCGAAGAGCTCGGTCTCGTTTTTGAAAAGCAAACACCCGGTTATCTGAATCTCTGCATTCGCTCAGGGAATCTTCTCTACAGCTCGGGCCATGTTTCAACCCTGAAGGGCAAGCTTGGCGCTGGTGTTTCCACTGAAGAAGGCTATGCCGCAGCACGCGACTGCGCTGCCAAGATTCTCAATTCGGTGTGGAATACGCATGGAAGCCTGAATGGGCTTCGCGTGATCAAGGTTCTTGGTTGCGTCAACTCAGCAGCGGATTACAACGACCATCATCTGGTAATCAACGGTGCCTCAGACCTTTTCCACCAGGTTTTTGGCAAGACCGGAGATGGCTTTCACGCGCGGTCTGCGCTCGGATTTGCAAGCCTTCCTACCGGAGTTGCCGTTGAGGTGGAAGCGATTTTCGAAGTTATTGCCTGATCGAGATCAGGAAACCGTTACGCCATCTTCAGCAAGATAGACTTTGCGCTCGCGGAACATCGCGAGATTTGCCAGGTGCGGACCGCTTACGGCTTGAGCGGCGATTTCTACCGGGCAATTGGGTTGTTTTCGCGACCGCATGCAATCGGTGAAATTCTGCACGTGTGCCTCAACCGGTACGGGTGATTCTTCTTCGACGGCCGGTGCCGCGCCTTTCTTCCAGGGCTCGGCGAAGAGGCGGAAGCCGTTGTCGTCAAGGATCATTGTGCCCTTGTCGCCGTGAAAGGCAATCGACCAGCCATTCTGATAGGCATTGCCGTAGTCGAGCGTCCAGTTTACGAGGAACCCGTCATAGCCGAAGGTGGCACTGAATACATCGGGGTGCTCTGCCCCGGTCATCTTGGCGACAAAGCCCTGGCTTACTGCGTTGCGTGGCCCGGTGACACCCATAAACCACTGCACGACATCCATCAGATGCGTGCCCTGATCGGTCATGTTGCCGCCGGCATAGTCGAAGAAGTAGCGCCAACTGCGGAAGCGCATTGGCTCGAGCGGCCTTGCATAGGCGGAGCCTACAAATCGCTTCCAGTCGATTTCGCCTTCGAGCGGGGTATTGTTCAAGGGCTTGGCCACATTCCAGAACCATTGCGGCCTGACGAGGGAGATTCTGCCGAGCGCCCCTTCATCGAGTAATTTCTTGGCCTTGAATATCGCAGGAGCGCTTCTGCGTTGCATGCCTACTTGTACGATGCGGTCGCTGCCGCGCACGGCGGCAATGATGCGCTTGGATTCTTCGAGCGATTTAGAAACCGGCTTTTCCAGGTAGGCATCTTTGCCTGCCTTGAGCGCAGAAAGCAGCATTGGGCAATGGTGGTGGTCGGGCGAGGCAATTACGACTGCATCGAGCCCTTTCATTGCCAGGAGCTCTTCATAGTCGCCAAAGACCTTCGCCTGTGGGGTATCCTTCAAAGCCTTTTCAATATTGGGCTTGTAAACATCGCAGACAGCAATACACTGATTTCCCTGAGCACTGAATTTCTGGTTCAGGTAGCGTCCGCGTCCCCCTACGGCGATCATGCCATAGGCGATGCGGTCATTGGCCCCAAACGCACTTTGAGGAACAAAAAGAGGTGCTGCTGCGGCAGCTAATGTGGTTGAGATGGCGTCGCGTCTGTTCATAACGCCTTCACTCCATCACAACTGTTATTCGGAGTAAAGCCCCTCGCGAAGTGCCTTCTGGCTCCAGGCCCAGGCGTCTTTGACGATCGTCTCAATGTCGGATCTCACGGGCTTCCAGCCCAGGACCTGCCGGGCCAAATCGGACTTTGCCACCAGATGCGGAGGGTCTCCGGCGCGCCGGTCAAAGAGCTCGTGCGGGACGGGTTTGCCACTGGCTTTTTCTACCGCCTTTAATACCTCGAGCACGCTGACGCCTTCGCCCGAACCCAGATTCAATGCAGCACTCGCGCCACCGCTGGCGAGGTACTCGACCCCCAGGGCATGAGCGCTTGCCAGATCGCTAACGTGAATGTAGTCTCTTACGGCTGTGCCGTCTTCAGTTGGATAGTCGGTTCCGAAGACCTTTACCGGTGGGCGTGTTCCCAGCGCACCATAGATTACCAGTGGGATCAGATGCGTCTCGGGGCTATGCATCTCACCAATTTGCCCATCTGGATCTGCTCCGGCGGCATTGAAATAACGTAAGGCAAGATATCGAAAGCCCCGGGCTTTGGTATACCAGTCGAGCAATCTTTCGACAAAGTACTTCGCCTCGCCGTAGGGATTGATCGGTGCTTTGGGGGCATCCTCGGGGATCGGACTTGTTTCAGGGATTCCGTAGACTGCTGCAGTTGAGCTGAAGACCAGTTGCCTTACCCCGACCGCATCCATGGCTTCGAGCAGATTTACCGTGATCGAAAAATTATTGCGGAAGTACTTGCCTGGATTCTTCATACTTTCGCCCACGTTGATAGAACCCGCAAGTTGCACAACAGCTTCTATCTGATGGGTTCGCAAGGCTGATTCGATCGCGGCTCGATCGCTTAGGTCGCCCTCAACGAGGTCGCCCCATTGGACGGCCCATCGGTGGCCGGCTGACATATTGTCAAAGACGACGGGAGCATGGCCTGCCGTTCGAATCGCTTTTGCCACGTGGCTTCCAATAAATCCGGCACCGCCACAAATCAGTATCTTCATTGCCTACTGATTATCTCTGAGTTCGGAAGTCGAGTACTCTTCTTCGGAGGCAGTTTCCCTGTTGGCTCTTTGTGATTGGGGGAGGAGAGAATCACGGGCCCTTCTTCAACTATTGCCTGGGAACCGAAGAGTGAATCTGCCAGCAAACCAGGTTCTGGCATTAGCGGCCAAAGGCAATACCCAAGGCCAAATGTGACAGCAAGAGAAGCTATCCAGAGCTTGGCTCGTTGAAGGCCGGAATCACAATCTGCCCGGCGATTGTTACTGAGCAGGGGTTCAGCCATTTGGATCAGATCCTAGCGCCGCCAGACCAACATTCCACTTGCAGTACCGGCTCCAAAGGTGACGAGGCGGTCTACCATCGACATAGTCATGCGACGGCTTTTGTTGTCCGGGACATAGAGCACATCGTTTGGCAAAAGCTGAATGTCTGGAGATTTTCTAGCCATGATTTTTGCCAGCGGGATCGCGATTTCATTGCGTCCGTTGCTTGCACCTTCGCGCCGGTAGATGAAAGCTTCATCCAAGGCGAAAGGAAGCAAGCCTTCGCTCAAGGCCAGGAGCTTCAACACAGTGGAGTCATAGCTGTCACGCATAGCAAAAGCCCCAGGCTTCTTGACGTTTCCCATGACGAAAATCCTGCTCGCCTCGGGAACGCGAATTTCTTCGCCCCCGCGAAGGGAGTAGTTCAACTCCCCATCGGCCTGATCAATCAATTGCTTGACGGGGATACGAATCACCATGCTGCTCTGCTTCCCGGCCCCGGGGGAAGATTGCGTACGGCTCAAGAGAATTTCCGCTCCCGCATCCGTGGTTAGGCCTCCTGCTCTGCTTAAGGCATCCAGCAGTGTTAAATTGCCAAATGCCTGAAAGGTTAGCGGTTGCCGTACGGCCCCAATTACGCTGATCGGCCGGCTGACATATTCAGCCACTGTTACCGTCACAACCGGATCTACCAGGATTTTGCCCTTTTCAAGAGCAGAGGCAATCAGCCCCTCCAGATCTCCGGGAAACTTGCCCTCTGCCTGAAATCCTGCTTTCAGCATCGGGATCTGGATAAAGCCCTCTGGACTCACACGTACTGTGCGGGACAATTCTGGTGCACCATAAACACTTACGTTCAAAAGGTCATTTGCGCCAATTCTTTGGGAAGGAAGATTCGAGCCCACAAGCACTGGGCCGCTCTGTTGCTGTTGAGGCAATGGTTGCCCGAAAGCCAAGGCACCAAGCGTAAGAAACACAAAAAGCCGCATATTAATAATCCTGATTCCTTAGACGAATTGAACTCATGCTGGCAGGACGAAAAGGGCCTACCCATTCTGCCTCCACCTCTACGGCAATGCTTCGTTGCAGCAGGCTAAGACTCATCACCACCATTGGTTTTTCCCGATCGCCCATCAGCACACCTCTGACCCCCTCAAGCGGCCCGGCAATGAGCCGGCAAGGCCTTCCTAAAGCTGGATAGGGAGCCGGCCCCACAGGCAATCTCGTCTCGGAAACCCGCACCAACGCTTCAAGCTCTTCTTCATCGACAGCTGAGGGCTGCGCTGCAAAACCGACAATGGAATGGACCCCAGCCAGAGCGCCAATTTGCAAGCGTTGCGAAGGATGGAAGCGAACAAATAGATAACCGGGCAAAAAACGCAGGCTTAGCGGCTTGAAGCCGCAGGCGAGGAGGCGATCTCGCACCTGCCGGTCTGCCCGGGTCTTGGTTCTAATGACAAAGTGTGGATGTTTCGGCGCGGCAGCCGTAACCAACTCGCGAACAAACAAGTCCGCCAGCTCTCCAATTCGCGGAGCATGGGTTCCCATCTAACATGCTCTATTGACGAACTGGAGAGGATTTACGTATGCCGCGCCAATTTTCTGGGGCTAGCGCCAGAAGCTAAATCGGCCTAGGCCAGTGGCTTTAAGCCAACCTTGAGCTTGTTGAAATCATCGCGATCGAGAGCTTTCGAGTTCACGATGCGTGAGTGAGGTACCGTCACCAACTCGGTGTATTCGGCACGGGATTCGGGGTAGAGCTCGATGTCCTGAGCGCCCTTGGAGTCGAGCTTTCCGGCAAGCTCCGGGGTGGTGTAGCCGAGAATCAACAAACTGCCGTCGGCCAGCTTGTGCATTTCATAGCTCTGGCGTGGCTGCTTGATAAACAAGCCCCCGTCGGAGCTTGCGGGTGTATAGGTAAAGCCATAAACACCGTTAGAGATCTTCGCCCACCCTCTTCCTTCATCCTCCTTGGATACAGGAACCACTCGGTTCGTCGCGCGCAATTGTTCAATACTGTTCTGAGCCATTTCGTTCTTCAATCTAAATTTCAACACAAAACTGTGCGAACCTGAAAGTTTCATCATGTCTCAAGAAGCCAAACCGGTTCCGGTTATGGCCACGGAAGCTTGGGAAGACAGCCTTTCCGGCCATCTCCACTCCAAATTTGTTCAGGCGATCTTGAAAACGGAGTCCTTCCGCGGTCAACCTTTTGCCGAAACCACCCCGGACGAATTTCACGCTGTCATCGCATATCTTCGCGATGAAGAAGCTTTCGACTACCTGTGCGACTTCACGGCTGTCGATCATCCCAAAGAGGAAGCGCGCTTTG
>JAPKYY010000135.1 GCA_026394095.1 Acidobacteriota bacterium
TGAATGGTTTCCGAATTGTGGCGCCGACGCCACTCAGCAACGGCGATACGGTGCATGCCGGGCACTTGCAGATTAGCTTTGGCGGGAAAGAAGCCGAAGATGAAACGATGAACCAGACGGTAGTGTTTGTCGAAAGGGCAGATGTCGAATCGGCGCCGAGCAACACGATTGTTTCGAGCTTGAACGACGTCAATCCGGCGCAGTCGGTGACCAATGACAGACATGCGGCGGCACTGGTAAGAGCCGGGCGGGAACTTGCCGGGCATCGTCCTTTGAGTGAATTGTTTCAACTGATTCTCGATCTGGCAGTGGAAGCTGTAGGTGGCTCGCGCGCCATCCTGATGACGCTTGAGAAAGACGAACTTATCGCCAAGGCAGCTCGCGGAGAAGGCTTCCGAATTTCTAAGACAGTGCGCGACCAGGTGCTGCTGGAGAAGAATTCGTTGCTGGTTCGGGATACGGCGATGGACGAAGTTTTCAAGATGCAGGCGAGCATCGTGATGCAAAGAGTGCGCAGTTTCATGGCTGTGCCGTTGCAGACGAATGAAAAGGTGATCGGGCTGCTGTATATCGACATGCCTGACATCACGCGGGAGTTCTCAAAAGAAGATCTGAGCCTGCTGACAGTAATGGCTAATGTCGCGGCGATCCGCATTGAGCATGCGCGGCTGAACGAAGTAGAACAAGTAGAGCGCAGTATCTCGAAGGAACTATCGCAGGCAGGTGAGATCCAGAGGAACCTGCTGCCGCGGAAAGCACCGCAGATTCCCGGGATGGATATGGCTGGATACAATCTGCCCTGCCGCACGGTAGGCGGGGATTATTTCGACTTCTTCAATCTGTCTGACGGCAAGATCGCGGTGGTTGTAGGCGATGTGGCTGGCAAGGGAATGCCTGCGGCGATGCTGATGTCGAGCTTACAGGCGCGCCTGCAGATTCTGGTTGAGACCGATGAGAACCCGGCCAGTATTGTGCAGCGCTTGAACAAGAGCATTTCGGGCAACTGTCCGGACAACCGGTTTATTACCTTCTTTCTCGCGATTATCGATCCCGCGACAGGAGAGATTCGCTTCTGCAATGCAGGGCACAATCCTCCGCTTCTGGTTCGGGCTAGTGGCATCACCGAGAAGCTGGAGGGTGGGGGCATTATCCTTGGGATTCTTCCGATCGCCCAATACACAGAACACAAGAGTAATATTCAGTCAGGCGATACGCTGGTGCTCTTCAGCGACGGCGTGAGTGAAGCAATGCCGAACGGGAGCGACGAGGATTTTGGTGAGATGCGTATTTCGATGGCGATTCTAAACCGGACGAGCCAGACGTCAAACCAGATGATCGAAGGGGTGATCGAGGATTTACAGGTTTGGTGCGCCGGGGCACCCTATGCCGACGATGTCACCCTGTTGATCGTAAAAAAGTTGTAGGATCGTCTAGGGGATTTAACTGATGTACTCATACGGGGTGAGTGTTTTCTTTCCGGCGTACAACGATGCGCCATCCTTGCCGGCTCTGATCGGCAAGACTTTTGCTGTGCTCAGGGAGCATGTTGCTGATTTCGAAGTGATTGTTGTCAATGATGGCAGCCAGGACGAAACAGGGGCGGTGCTGCTGAGGTTGCAGAAGGAATTTGGGCAGCAGATGCGAATCGTGACGCATGAGGTGAACCGGGGTTATGGCGGTGCACTGCGGAGTGGATTTGAGGCTGCTACCAAAGAGTTTGTCTTCTACACAGATGGTGATGGGCAGTATGACGTAGGGGAATTGCCCAAGCTGCTTGAGCGCATGAGTACGAACGTCAGTTTCGTCAACGGCTACAAGATGGAACGGAACGACCCCTGGCACCGCATCTGGATTGGCAAGACGTATAACCAGTTTGCGCGGCTTCTCTTTAATGTGAGTCTGCGCGATATCGATTGCGACTTTCGCCTGATCCGGCGTAGTCTTCTGGAATTGATTCACCTGGAATCCACATCAGGGACGATTTGCGTGGAGCTGGTGCGGAAACTGGAATTGTGCGGAATGGATGTGGAAGAGGTTGGGGTTCACCACTATCCGCGTTTGCATGGCAAGAGCCAGTTCTTCCGGGTGAAGAGCCTTTTCACAACCTTGTTCCAGTTATTCCGGCTCTGGTGGTGGTTGCTGGTGATGCCACGCCTGGGGTTGAAGCGGGCCGATGCGCATACCCATAGTTAATCTGAAGCCTTCGCTTGCCGAGACGCAGGAAGCCTGGCAGCAAAACCTCGACTCGATGATGGAGCGTGGGTTCTTTATCCTTGGCCCCGAGTTGACTCGATTTGAGGAATCACTGGCGCAGGCAATGGGCGCGGGGTTTGCGATCGGGGTGAGTTCTGGATCGACGGCAATCGAGATCTGTTTACGCGATGCCGGGATTACATCGCCGAAGCAAGAGGTGCTGACCTCGGCGCTTACAGCGCCATTTACGGCGGTTTCGATTGCGGCAGCAGGTGGAACACCTCGTTTTGCCGATATCGACCCGGAGACTCTGCAAGTGGATGCAGCGGATCTGGCCAATCGTATCGGGAAGAAGACAGCGGCGCTGGTGCCGGTGCATCTTTATGGGCAGCCCTGCGAAATTCGGGCCATTGCGAAGACAGCGAAGAAGCATGGGTTGGCGTTGATTCAGGACGCTTGCCAGTCGCACGGGGCTTTACCCTTTACGCAGTATGGCGACTACGTCGCACTTAGCTTCTATCCGACGAAGAATCTGGGATGTCTCGGTGATGGTGGAGCGATTTTGACCAGCAAATCCGGATTGGCCAAGAGGTTGCGGCAAATTCGGGATGGTGGCCGTGGCAGCGGGGGCTTGCCGCAAAACCAGATTGCTTATGTGAAAGGGATCAATGCGCGGCTGGATGAATTGCAGTGTTGTTATCTGAATGCTTTTCTTCCCCGGCTGGCAGAGTGGAACGATCAGCGTCGACGGCTGGCGGCAGTGTATGACCAAATGCTGGCCGGGGTGGATGGGGTGCAGCTGGTAAGGCGCGGGCCGGAGAGCGTTTGCCACCTCTACGTGATCCGGGCGGCCAAGCGTGACCGACTGCGGGAGTATCTCGGCAATATTGGAATCGGGACCGGGATTCACTATCCTGTACCTCTGCATTTGCATCCTGCTTTTGCAGGCGCCAAGCAGAAGCCAGGATCATTACCTCATGCAGAGAAGGCGGCAAAGGAAATCGTGTCCCTTCCCTTGTGGCCACAGTTGCCGGTTGCGCAGGTGGAAGAAACGGCAGAGGAGGTAAGGCGTTTCTATGATTGATCTGTCGCAATACAAGGGCTTGCCGGTGATGGTAACGGGCGGACTTGGGTTCATCGGCAGCAACCTGGCACTGAGGCTGGAAGCTATGGGAGCTGCTGTGACTGTAGTGGATTCGCTGGTGCCGGGCTGTGGGGCAAACCGGGCTAACCTGGCTGGATCCAAGGTTCGAGTGATCGAGGCCGATCTTAGCGAGCCTGGTGGATTTGAGGATGCCATTGGGGAAGCGAAGATAGTTTTCAATCTTGCCGGAGAGATCAGTCACATCCACTCGATGGAGTATCCAGAGAGGGATTTGCAGATCAATACGATTTCTCAGTTGCGATTTCTGGACGCTTGCCGGCGACTGAATCGTGGGGTGAGAGTTGTCTACGCCGGCACCCGTCAGGTGTTTGGAAGGCCCAAGTATTTGCCTGTGGATGAAACGCATCCGATACGCCCGGTTGACTATAACGGCGTGCACAAGTATGCCGCCACGATGTACCACCTGATGATGAGCGATCTTGGGGATCTCGATGCGATTGTCCTTCGTTTGACCAATGTTTACGGACCTCGCATGAGTTTGAACGTAGCAGGACAGGGCTTTCTCGGTGTTTTTGTAAGAAAGGCGCTGCTGGGTGAAGCGATCAGTGTATTTGGTGAGGGAGAGCAACTGCGGGATCCGGTTTATGTCGATGATGTGGTGGAGGCTTTTCTGCTGGCCGGGCTGGCGGAGAGCTTTCCCGAGAGGGAATGTAACATTGGCGGGATCGAGGCGATCTCCCTCGGTGATATCGCAATTGCTATGAGCGGACGAGTAGAAAAGATTCCCTTCCCTGAGCATTTGCAGGCGATTGATATTGGCAGCTACTACACGGATTCGAGCCGGGCAGCTACAGCGTTGCACTGGAAGCCACGGATACCTTTTACCGAGGGGGCAGCGAAAACTCTGGCGTTTTTCCGGGCG
>JAPKYY010000106.1 GCA_026394095.1 Acidobacteriota bacterium
CCGATTGCGCATGTGGTGGAGTCGGACAAGCTGGCTGAAGTGACTCCGCTGCCGCGCGTGAGTGAGGCAATTCGCGGATTGATTCATCTGCGGGGCGAAATTTTACCGATGGTGGATCTGCGTTTGATTCTTGGCAGCAAAAGCTATGAAGTGGATGAGCGCATGTTGATCGTGCGAACGAAGAATTCATCGGGGGCTTGTGGGCTTGCGGTGGACCGGGTGAGCGGATTGATTGCGATCCGACCGCATGAGCTTGAGCAGTGTGAGAGCAAGTATGTGAGCAGTTATTGCGAGCGCCAGGGCAGACAGATTGGACTTCTGGATCTGGACCGCGTTTTTGAAAGTTTGTCGAATCCGTTGGCTGTGAGGGAATGCGATGTTTGAAAAATTAAGCAACTTGAAAATCTGGCAGAAGCTTTTGGTGGTTACCAGCCTGATGGCACTACCTCTTCTGTTGCTGCTCTATGTGTTTGTTGACAAGCAGAATGAGCAGATCGATCTGGGCTACAAGGAACAGAGGGGCCTCGAATACATCGCCGCGTTGCGGCCGGTGCTCGAACACGTGCCGCAGCATCGCGATACTTCAGTTGCCATTCTCTACGGGGACGAGACGTTGCGCGACAACCTGGATACGACTCGCAAGAAGATTGAGAGCGATCTGGCGGCAGTAGACGCTGTTGATGAGCGACTGGGCAAGGAGTTGCGGACGACGAGTGCGTGGCAAGCCCTGAGAGCTTCCTGGCGGCAATTGCAGCCACAAGCGACTACGGTGCTGGCTCGTGATTCGTTTGTGCGGCATACGGCTGTTGTTCAACAGACGCTCGATTTGATTCGCCTGGTTGGTGAGAATTCGTCGCTAACAACGGATCAGCATCTCGATGCGTTCTATCTTTCGGATACTTTGATTCAACAAGCTGCTTCGATGAGTGAAAATCTGAGCCAGATGCGCGGACTTGGTGCAGCGCTGGCGGCTCGCGGGCGGACCAGCCCTGAGGAAGCAGGGCAGATGCTTTACTACATGCGGCTGGTTGAGAACTCAAACGGCATCGTGCAGCGGAATATGGCTTCTATTTTCAAGGAAAATCCGAGCCTGCAATCCGGACTTGGAGATGTGTCGAAGAATGCAATCGCTGCGGCGGATAAGTTCAAGAAGACCGTGGAGCGTGAGCTGATTGCGAAAGCGGAAGCCGTGGACATTATGCCTCGGGCATTCACCGATCTTGGGACTGTGGCGATTGAAGACTACTTTGTAATGCACGATGCGGCAATTGCGAATATGAAGTCTTTGCTGAGCCGAAGGATTGGAGATCTTCGCGACCAGAAATATGCGCAGCTTGGATTGGGCTTCATGATTTTGGGGTTGGCCGGATTTACGGTGTTCTCGATCAATCTGGGGATTAACCGGCAGGTGCAATCGATGTTGAAGATGTTTCAGTCGATTGGAGTGGGCGACTATCAGGCCCGCGCCGATGTTTATTCGAAAGATGAGCTTGGGCAGGTGGCGAACTCGATGAACACGATGCTGGACAGCACGCTCGTGCTGATTCAATCGCGTGAGGAGAGAGACCAGATTCAGGGCAGCATTATGAAGTTGCTCGAAGAAGTGTCGGGCGTTGGTGATGGTGATTTGCGCAAGGAAGCAGAAGTTACCGCCGATATTACCGGGGCGATCGCGGATTCATTCAATTACATGATTGGTGAATTGCGCGGCATTATCAGCTCTGTGCAGACAACGACGAAGCAGGTGGACAAGTCTGCGCGGTTGATGCAGGTGAATGCGGAGTCTCTGGCACAAGGATCGGTGGAGCAGTCGGCCCAGATTGTGGAAGCATCGCAGACGATTGAGAAGATCAATGCTTCGATCCGTTATGTATCGAAGACGGCAGGTACGGCGGCGAACGTTGCCGAGACGGCGCTTTCGAATGCCAAGAGTGGCTCGCAATCGGTGCAACGCACGATTGAGGGTATGGACGCAATTCGAGTGCAGGTGCAGGAGACTTCAAAGCGCGTGAAGCGGCTTGGAGAGAGTTCGCAGGAGATTGGCGAAATCGTTGAGCTGATCGGTGACATCGCCGACCGGACTTCGATACTGGCTTTGAATGCTTCGATTCAAGCGGCTGCAGCTGGTGAGGCTGGACGTGGCTTCGCAGTTGTGGCCGAGGAAGTGGACCGGCTGGCAGAACGTGCGGCACTGTCGACAAAGAAGATTTCGGCACTGATTCGTTCTGTCCAGGCTGATACGAACGAAGCCATTCTCGCTATGGAGAATACGACGCGCGAAGTGGTGGGTGGATCGCAATTGGCCAATGATGCGGGGCTCAAGCTGGGTGAGATCGAGAGCGTATCGAACGAGATCTCGCGGCTGGTGCGGGAGATTCTGGAGGCATCGCGCAGCCAGGCGGTGAGCTCGGAAGATGTGACTCGCAAGGTGATTGGCGTAACGGAGTTTACGACGCGCACAGCGCATGGAGCGCAAGAGGTGGAAGGATCGGTGCGGCAGCTTGCGGCACTGGCCAAGAACCTGAACGAATCGATGAGTCGATTCAAGCTACCCGTTGACGAGAAGCAGACCACTGTAGCTTAGGACAACGCCATGGGATCGAGTGTTGATTCAAACACGATCGCCGGCTTTCACGAGGAAGCACGCG
>JAPKYY010000943.1 GCA_026394095.1 Acidobacteriota bacterium
ATCGAATCTCTTTTGGCTGAGGGCGAGCCGTTTTTGCTTGCGGGCCATTCGATGGGTGGTGGCCTTGCGTTTGAAGTCGCACGGGAGTTGCGAAGGCGTGGAAAACGGCTACCGGAAGGCTTGCTAGTCAGCAGTTGTACAGGGCCCAAGGCCCGTCAGAACTCTACGCCTACGGCAGTAGAAGCCGACCGAAAGATGTTTCAAGCCCACGTTTATTTGAATGAGGCACCACTGGCAATCCCGATTACGGCGTTGGGTGGGAGCGACGAAGACCTAAAGATCGAAGCCTGGGCAAACGAAACTTCTTCGACGTTTAAAATGCACCGCGAAGCTGGCGGGCACTTCTGGATTTGGGCTCACCCGGCAACGTTTGCCGCCGAACTCAAAGACCTGCTGCCTTAAATTCCTCGTATTGATTCACGACCAGATCTGCGTGGTGTCTGGCCAATTCGAGCACTGCTTTACGCCATGCGTGCTCTTTGCCGAAGGCAATCAGGTCATCAATGGTTGCCGAACCCTGGCGCCCACCTGAGCGCAATTGAGACCAAGCCATGACACTTGCCTCTGTGCGCAGGAGCGGCCCGATCGCGGCAACGCTTTCGAGCCGGATTCTATCTTCGCGGGGAACGAGTTCCCGGAGAACATAAGACTTTCCAGCAAGCTCTACGGGGTGCAGGAATGCAGGCGAGATGGCTTGCATCCGGCGCTGTATCTCGACGATGCGGTGAGCTTCCGATGGCCACTCCGGTTGCGGATGATGAGTAGCTAGAATGCTCGGACGAGCCTCCTTCAAATCCAGCAGATAGTCATCTTCAACCAGGATGATAAATCGGGAAACACCAAGGCTGCCGTTGCCGGCAATCCGTCTTCCGGCACTGACAAGCCGGCTGAAGCGGGACTTCAGTAAATCCAACTCGCCATCCTGAAGAGGGAGGGCGAAACGGCCGTCGGTACGGATTTCGCGTGATCGTTTCTTCAAAACTGTGCGATGGTCTAACTGGGCTTTGCGGGAACGGCCTTTGAGCGAATAAACCAGCTTGCGCACGCTGCCCGAGGATGTTGCGCGTTCTACCCACCGAGACTTGCCCGTCGCTAGCTCTGCAGCATAGTCGTCGAGAAAAAACTCAGGGTTCGCTTGTACGCCTGCAACCAGAATTCCAGTAAGCATGCGCACCAATTCCCATGTGGCAGGGGCCAGGGCTGATTCGTCGAAGTCGTTGTAA
This sequence comes from Acidobacteriota bacterium, assembly GCA_026394095.1. GTDB lineage: Bacteria > Acidobacteriota > Terriglobia > Bryobacterales > Bryobacteraceae > Bryobacter. Next base: position 1,224 of record JAPKYY010000943.1, read on the forward strand.
TCGAAATAAACGAGACGATTGTCTCCTTTGTAGACGCCAAAGTTTTCGATGTGAGCATCGCCGGAGACCCAGACCAGCGGGGCCGGAGGCGGGTCAACAAGATCTTCGTAAAAGAGATGAGCTGTACCCCGGAAGAAGGCACAAGGGGAGGTGCCGAGCAGCTTGTACTTCATCGCCAGGCGCTCGGGGTCACGCCCCTTATGGAAGTCGAGGATGCGCTCGACTGTGTTCATCAGCTCGCCTTGATTGGGTTTCGCAAGAGGCCGATGCCTTCGATTTCTACTTCAACTGAATCACCTGCAACCATTCTTTTGGTTGAGCCTGGGGTGCCAGTATAGATAACGTCGCCTGGTGCGAGCGTCACGTACTTTGAGATGTAGCTGACGATGGTGGGGCAATCAAAGAGTAGATCGCTGGTGAACTGCTTCTGCACCACCTCTTTGTTGAGACGAGTCTGAAGCAGAGCCTTGTCGTATGCAGCGCCCTTAACCAGCATCGGGCCGAGGGGCCCGAAGGTGTCGCTGCCTTTGGCACGCCACCACTGCAAGTCTTTTTGAGGGCCGTTCTGCCAGTCGCGCTCGGAAACGTCGTTGCCGCAGGTTACACCGAAGATGGCAGCCTTGGCCTGTTCGATCGTGAGGTTGCGGCCTCCGGTGGCCATTACAAGCACAAGCTCGCCTTCGTAGTGGACATTCTTCGCGCCAGCCGGGATCACGATTGGCTCGCCTGGAGCAATCAGACAAGTTGTTGGCTTGTAGAAAATCTCCGGCTCTTTGGGCACGGTGCGGGTGCCGATGTGGCTCTTGTAGTTCAGGCCGACGGCAAGTACTTTTGGAGGATCTGCAGGGGCAAGCAAAGTGATGTTCTTTAGTTGCTTTTTGCCCCCAAGCGGCTTGCCTCCCAGGTATGGAGCATTGCTGAGCGGGATAACTTGTTCGCCATCCACACGGCCCCAGGAAATACGGGCTCCGTTTTGAAAGCGAACGAATTTCTCGATCGCGGAAGGGGCCGCCGCGGCGGCCATCATGGTGATGCTTTGTCTACGAGTCATTGGATTTTCTCTGCGCTGGCAAGGTAGAGTGCGTTGAGCACAAGCTTAAAGGTACCGTAGGGTTGGCCACGGAATTGAGGACGGAAACCATAAAGTAAAACGCTGCCTTTTCCCATGCGGGCCTCGACAGCAATCGGTTTGCCAAGAACCAAACGTTCGCCGGAAAGCCAGCCGGAAGCGAGCAGGTCTTTGCTGGCGTATCGGGCGATGACTTTGACTTCGCGGTTGCCCGTGTTGGCTTCTTTGAGAAGAGTGGATTCAAAGGCCTGGCCGCCGGTGGTCATGGCGATCGCCTCGGCAGCCATCCCAAAGGCTACTGGATGCTTGGTGTCAACATTGATACGGATGAGTGAGCCGGGTGCGTAGAATGCATTCGGATTGACGTCTTCGTCTCGAGCAGAGGGAGGGCTCAGCAATCCGCGGACGCCGATATCGAAGCTCTGGATGGGAAGCTGTGTGGCGGTATCGAAGGCAAGCAGGGTACCGCCGGCTTTGACGAAATCTTCGAGGGCCAGAAGGCCTTTGTTGCCAATGCCGCCGGTGAATTCCGGCCGCTGCTGGCCTTCACTGCGATTGCCTGCCTCGCCTGCCCGCGTGCCGTGAAGAATGCTCTGAGCCGCTTGCTGTGTGAGCAGAATGGCATCATAGCGAGACTTCAGATTGCCCTTCTGAATTTCGTCGTTCTTGAGTGCAGTGTAGGGAATCTGGAAGTTCTCCATCAGCCACATGGTCCAGCCGTCATCCATGTTGGCAGTGTGAGGTTCGTAGATGGCGACTCGCGGCGTTTTCAGTTTGTAGGTGGCACCATTCTGGGTTGTTGACATGTCACCGGTGGAAGACCAAAAGACGGGACTGCCCTGTTTGAGGGTGGATGCAATTTTGAGGAAGCTGGCGGAGTCAGAATGGCTCCAGGTCGCCTCGGGATATTGGACCTTTTCCACTTTGCTCAAGGTGGCGGCCTGCGGGAGTGGGTTGTCCAGCTTGTCGACGTCGACACCCATTTGATATCGAAGCGTCCAGCCCGCAAGATCATAGGGCCGCTTGGTAGGGCCGGTCTGGCCGGAACGGAGCTCCGGATAACTCTGCGGTTCCATCAGATCGACCAGATAGCCACGAAAGGCCTGCTGGGCTTTGAGGACATAACTTCCCTCCGGGTAGGTCTGGAAGTTGTGGGTAATGGTTTGATTGAGGCGGTGCACCTCAATACCGGCTTGCTGGAGCCGCTCCACAAGCCCTGCGGCAGCATGAGGGTCACGCTGCGAGGCCGGAACAATGTAGCCATAAAACGATTTATCTTCGATGTTCTGGTGAGCCAGTTCCCAGGCTTTCATGAGGAAGTGGTGGCTGCGCAGGGCGGCGAGGTCCATGATGCCCCAGTCGGCGGTGAGCATGTAATCCATTGCGTCACGCAAGGCCCAGCGGCCACCCTGCCAGGGGAGCGGATAGAAGACAGTGGGGAATTTGGTGGGGATGCCGTTGGGGAAGCGCTCACCCAGCTCGGCCGGCTTGTAGTCGTGCGGTGTCGCGTAGCCAAAGCCTGCGGTTTCGGTGAGGATGCCGTGCATGTTGTGGAAAGCAGGTACGGTGCGGAGTCCGCCGTTCCACCAGGCGTCAAAGCCCATGTAGGAGACCACTCCCGGTTTGTTCTCTCGCAGGAAGCGCTCACGCATGGCCGTGCCGATCAGGTTGATGCCTTCCATTACCGAGCTCGGAATGTTGGGGTTGAGCGGTTCGGCGTAGGGAGGAATGAAGATGCGCGCAGGGTATGGAGCGATCTGGTGTTGGTTATAGACGATTTGAGGGAAGAATTCCTGAAAGAGCTGTCTGGTGAGGTTGCGTGTCTCTGGGAGATTGAGCATGAACCAGTCGCGGTTGTTATCGTGACCGGCGTGCTTCTGGTAGAGGAATGGAATTGGTGCCATCTCGTAGGGCGTGCCAACGTTCTTGCGGTACCAATGGCTCACCATGGTCATGCCGTCGGGGTTTGTGCAGGGCACCTGAACGAGGATGACTTTGTCGCGGATGCGACGGGTCTCTTCAGATTCTTCGGTAATGAACTTGTAGGCAAGATCAGGAGCATGCTGGGCCGGAGCCACTTCGGTTGCGTGCATGGAGGAATCGATCCAGACGAAGACCTTACCTTCTTTTGCAAAAGTTTCGGCTTCGGCTTTGGTCGCCTGCCCTAAAGCCATCTTGCGGTTCATCTCCTTGTACTTGTCGATGTTGCGGAGATTTTCTTCGCTCGAAAGCAGGGCGAGGTAGTGGGGGCGGCCTTCGCTGGTCTTGCCGATCTCGATCAGCTTGATGCGCTCGGAAGACTTGGCAAGTGCCTGGAAGTACTTCGAGAGCTCCTCGTAGTCCATCAGTTTGAAGTCGGTACCTGGCTTGTAGCCAAGAATCTCTTCGGGTCTGGGCGGAGCGGCCATCGCGAGGGAAAGCACGCTTGTCACGAAAACGAAAAACAGTCTGAGCAACATAGAAGCGATAATGATATCAACGATGGCAAGCTTGAAGCCCTTCCGTGTCGGACTGGTTCAGACCTCCTGCACGACCGACCCCCAAGAAAACTTAGATAAAGCGATTGTGAAGATTCGCGAAGCAGCAGCAGCTGGAGGCCAGATTATCTGTCTCCAGGAGCTGTTTCGGAGTCAGTATTTCTGTCGCGAAGAGGAGGCGGATCTCTTTGATCTGGCCGAAGAAATCCCGGGCCCTTCGACGCAGGAGATTGGCAAGATTGCCAAGGAACTGGGCGTTGTCGTAGTGGCCAGCCTCTTTGAGAAGAGGGCAACCGGGCTCTATCACAACACTGCGGCGATCATTGGTGCGGACGGTTCGCTACAAGGGATTTTCCGCAAGATGCATATCCCGGACGACCCGCTCTTCTATGAGAAGTTTTACTTTACCCCTGGCGATCTTGGGTTTCTGAACTTCGATACGGCCTTTGGCCGGATAGGTGTGCTGGTGTGTTGGGATCAGTGGTATCCGGAGGCGGCTCGGCTGACGGCGATGCAGGGAGCGAACGTGCTGTTCTACCCAACGGCTATTGGCTGGCATCCCCACGAGAAAGAACAATACGGCCCATCACAACTTGATGCCTGGCGGACAATCCAACGTTCTCATGCCATCGCCAACGGCATCTATGTTTGTGCAGTAAACCGGGTTGGATTTGAAGGTACGCCCGATTCGGGTCTTGAGTTCTGGGGCAATTCCTTTGTGTCCGATCCGTTCGGGGTTGTTCTAGCCGAGGCTTCACACGACAAGGAAGAAAATCTGATTGTCGAATGTGATCCGGCCCGGATGGAAGAGGTACGGCGCAACTGGCCCTTCTTCCGCGACCGGCGCATCGACCATTACGGCGGCTTGACCCAGAGGTGGGCCAAGTAATGGCGCTAAGGATGCCGGCGGAGTGGGCTCCGCATGCTGCGACCTGGCTGGGATGGCCACATGAGAAGTCAGACTGGCCTGGAAAGTTTGCTCCGATTCCCTGGCTTTATGGCGACATCGTGCGGCATCTTTCGCATGTCGAGCGGGTTCGGATTTTGGTTGAAAGCGAAGACGCACGCGAATCCGTCAGGAAAATTCTTAAGAAGTGCCACGTTGAGATGGCGGCAGTGGATTTCGTCGTTTGTCCGACAGACCGGAGTTGGGTTCGGGACACGATGGCCATTTTTGTTCACAATGGGCGGGGAAAGGTGGAGGCAACCGATTGGGAATTTAATGCCTGGGCCAAGTATCCGAATTTCTCACGTGACAATGCCGTGCCTCAATTTGCAGCCTCAGAGCTAGGCGTAAAGCGACACGAAGCGATCTGGAAGAAACGCAGGATTGTGCTTGAAGGCGGCTCAATCGAAGTAAATGGCAAAGGCCTGATGTTGACTACGGAGGAATGTCTGCTTAGCGATGTACAGGCCAGGAACCCCGGGCTCGGCCGGCAGGAAATCGAAGCCATCTTTGCCAAGTACCTCGGAATTGAGAGGACTCTTTGGCTCAAGCACGGGATAGTAGGTGACGATACGCATGGGCACATTGATGATCTTGCCCGATTTACCGATGAACAAACGATCGTGATTGTCGAAGAACGAGACAAGAGCGATGCCAATCACGAACCGCTCAAAGAGAATATCGCTCTGCTGAAGCAAATCGCCAAAGGCATGCGCGTGGTTAGTTTGCCAATGCCCGAGCCGGTCTGGTTCGATGGGCAACGCCTTCCGGCCAGCTACGCAAATTTCTATGTGGCAAATAGCATTGTGCTGGCTCCGGTTTTCAACAACGCAAATGACCGGGAAGCTCTCAATACACTGGCAAAACTCTTTCCCACCAGAAGCATCGTTCCGATCTATTGCCGGGATCTCGTGCTGGGCCTGGGAACGCTGCACTGCATGACGCAGCAAGAACCACTTACAATGAAGGTTTAGCTCGCAGGAAGTAAAAAGTTGTTACAGAAGAACCTAAGAGAAGAAGAAGCGGCGATGAAGAAGCTGATCCACGAGATCAACGAGATCGACGACGAGAAAAACAAGGTGGGGCGTTATGTCCTGACGATTTTCGCCGTTGTGTTCATCCTTGCTGGCATCCTGCTGGTAGTAGTGATACTGGGCGGCTCCTCGCGCCAATAAATTAGCCTCGGACGATGAGGCGTGCTTTGTTGAGCTCTACCTTGTCGCCGGGATCGAGGCCATAGGAGCGTTCCAGCTGCTGCCATTGAGCGATTGCTTCGCCCTGCACCTTTAAAGCTTCCGGGGCATGTTTTGCAGCTACAAGTACCGAGGCATTGGCAGCCAGTGCACGAGCCAGAAGCCGCCTCAGGGATGGATTCCCCTCCTGCTTGGCAAGATTTTGGCGAGCCAATTCAATGGCCTGATTTGAGGCCTCAAGCGCAGTACCGACGTTCGCTGATTTTACCTGCACTTTAGCTATGTGAATGAGCGTATCTGCCAGGCAGGCGCGAAGATCCTGCTTGTTGTTCTCAAGAAGTGCGGCCTTTTCGAGTACCCGGCGCGACTCTGCATAGACTTCAATTGCCTTGGAAGACTGCTTTGAAAGTTCAACCGCCTCACCCAGACTGACCAGAGATTGAGCGAAATTTGCATGAGCGCTGTTACGGATGGAAGTGGCCCCTTGAGTCAGTTTCCTCAAGCTGTCGCGGTCTCGCTGGAAAACTGAATCGGAGGGCGAAGTACCTAACTTCGATTCATATTGGAGATTGGCAAGGGTAGTATTGGCCAGAGCTGAGGCCCTGATGCTTTCAATGTTTGCCGAAGCAAGCTTTGAGAATCGCTTCTGCCATTGCTGATTCACTTCAATTGCCTTTTTGTAGTCTCCGCTCAGAGCCAGCAAGTAAATGTGGGTTCTTGCCGCAAGCGCGTATTCTAGAGCCAGGCTATCGGAGAAGGGCCCGCGATCCAGACTCTTCGAACTCAGTTCGTAAGCGCGCAGGCTCGATTGCAAGGCCTGCTTTGGCTGTCCGCTGAGCTCCACTTCAGCCAGGCCGATATATGCCTGAGAAAATGCTCGCTGCAGTTCAGGCTGATTTTTTGTTTGATCAAAGGTAGCATTCAGAAATGCCGCTGCCACTGGCGCAGGCGTCTTTTCAACCTGCACTGAGCTGGCCTGCGGAGGCTGAGTGAGAGGAGCCTCGGCGCTCCCAGATGTATATTTTTTGACTCCAAAGGCAGTTGCCGCGATGAATGCAAAACCAAAGGTGGCAGCAACCCAACGGTGCCGGCCCTGTTGCAGAATTGCCTGGGCAAAACCACGCTGTCTGGGTTGTTCTTTCACTTCAGCTTTGAGGTGGCGGCCCTGCAGGTAGTCGTCAATCTCAACGGCAATGCTGGCCAAATCGGGATAACGCTCAGTTTCGCTCTTAGCCAGCATCTTCTGGACAATATTGTTGAGCACATCTTCGAGGCCGGCAATTCTGGCTGGAGCTTTGTCTGAGATGGCGCTGGCCAACTCAACCAGGGACTCATCACGGTTGCCGTATGGAGTGCTTCCGGAAAGCATCTGGTAGAAAATCACACCAAGCGAGTAAATGTCGCCCGGGATCTGATCGGCTTTACCCTTCAGTTTCTCAGGAGAAAAATATAGGATTTCTTTGGCGGCGATGCCTGGAGCCAGCACGAAGCCGGGCTTGTTTGCCGCCAGTGCCAGAATTCGCGGAACGGCGAATCCAGGTAGCCGAATGGAATCGGCCATGCCGATCAATATATGCGCAGGATGGAAATTACCGTTAGCGACGTTGCGCGAGTGCGCACTATCCACGTTGATGAGCAGGCTGCGGAAGATCTCGACAATGGAACGCGTATTCCTGTCGCGCGTAGCTTCCAGGATGGGAGTTCCAACAACAAATTCGTTGACGATATAGGGGTGATTAAAATCGTCCAGACCGGCGTCGTAAATGCGGCATAGACTCTCGGCAGACAACGAGTCCACTTTCTTGAGTTCTTCCCGGAAATTCTGGATCGCCGGGCCTTCGTCGAAAGCAATAGTTCCCAATTGAAGAATCGCCAAAGGATGGCCGCTATCCTCGGCATTGCGAACGAGGTAGTCAGTTGAACTCGAAGTTGAGGCTAAGCACCGCAGCGGCACCCAGCCCCCGATGTCGGAGGGCAGCGCGACTGCAGTGGCACCGAGATCGGCAAGTTGGACCAAACGACTGGCCAGAGCATGAGTCTGTTCGTCGTCACCGAACCATTTGGCCAATTGGAGTTTCCGTTTTGCGGGTGGAAACGCGAGGATGTCATCCAAAAGAGTTTCGATGTATTGCCATTGCTTAGTAGTCATTGAGTAAATACCCTGCCTTGTCTTAGGTTTGAGTTTAAGGTCATCAGAGTCTCAACGTGAGAGGGCGCTTACTGAGGAGATACCGCAAAACACCTTAGTCCGGTTCGTCTAGTACCAGGACTTTCGTTGTAATCTAGACTCTCGTGAAGACCAAATGGAGGTCACTTTTCGCGCCTCTGGAAGCAGCATCTCTCTATTTTTCAATGTTTTACATTTGTATATTGATTTTGCCCGATAGCAACTCAGCGTGAACGTA
>JAPKYY010000543.1 GCA_026394095.1 Acidobacteriota bacterium
GATTTTTGAGTATATTTATTACCGTTTATTTGTCAACAAAAATCTTTGAGCGGTCAATTTGAATGACTGAAGTGGCCCCGGATTGGGTCATGGCGAGGCGGAATTCTCTGGTGAGAATTTCGAGGACTTTGGCGACGCCGGGTTGGCCGTATGCGCCGAGGGCCCAGAGGTAGGGGCGGCCGATGCAGACTGCGCTAGCGCCGATGGCCATGGCTTTAAAAATATCGGTGCCGCGGCGGAAGCCGCCATCGATGAGGATAGGCATTTTGCCGTTTACGGCAGCGACGATTTCTGGAAGGACATCGAGGGTTCCTCGGGTGGAGTCGAGTGCGCGGCCGCCGTGGTTAGAAACGACGATTCCGTCAACACCGTGCTCGACGGCGAGCCGGGCGTCTTCGGCGGTTTCGAGACCCTTGAGGACGATTTTCATCTTGGTGAGCTGACGGAATTTTTTGAGGGTCTCCCAGGTTTGAGCCGGGTTATGGGTGGTGATGTTTTCTGCGGGGAAACCATCGAACATGACGATGGGACGGCGGCCTTTTCTGCCCACCTTTGGTGCTGGATGGCAGACGGAGCAATCGCGGGAATCGAGGTTGTAGGAACGGGCTTCGGTTTCGGTGTTGCGGCCTCCCTGGGTATCGACCGTGATGACCAGAGTGGGGCAGCCGACGGCTTCGGCGCGGCGGACCATGCGCTCGGTGAGGGCCCAGACATTGGTGGGGTAGAGCTGGTACCAGATTTTGCGTTTGTGGAGTTTGGCCACGTCTTCGATTGGGGTGGAAGTGACGGTGGAGAGGATCTGGAGGTGATCGGCGGCAGCGGCGGCACGGGCGGTGGCAGATTCGCCTTCGGGGTGATAGGCCTTTTGGCTGCCGGCCGGGGCGATGATGATGGGCGTGGGCCAAGTTTCGCCGAAGAGGGTGACGGAGGTATCGATTTTTGAGACGTCGACCATGCGGCGTGGGCGCAAGTAAACCTTGTCAAAAGCGGCGCGATTGGCGCGGAGCGTCTTGTCATCGTCGACACCGGTTGAGAGGTAGCCGAAGTGCGCTGGCGGGATAGCGACGCGGGCTTTGGCCTCAAAATCCATGACATTGAAGATGTCCTTCATGTCTTTTGGATCCTCTGCTGCAAAGAGGGGGCTGGCGGCCAGGAATTGCAGGAATTGACGGCGGTAGAGCGCCTGTTTCATGGGGTGAAGTTTATCACGCCGCATTCGTTTTGGGCGGTTTTACGCGTGTCGGATCGATGGGTGCCCAATAGGAGTTAGCGGTTTTGCGATTGTCTTCGCGGCGGCGGTCTTCGGCGGCCCTGGTGAGCTGGGTGAGCTTGGATTCATCGAAAATGCTGTCGGCGACAAGGCCCATGGAGAGCGCCTTGGGGAGTTCGTTTTGGAACTTTTTGAAATCGCGCAGGATGGCACGGACTGGCAGAGTGGGGGCGAGAATCGTGTTTGCGGGGAGGGTGACGTGTTGCTGGATGAAGCGGTTCTCCTGGGAGGTGCGGAGGTCACGAATGGCGGTGGAGAAGCAGCGCTCGTAGTGGCGGCGGTATTTGGTGAATCGCTCGAAGCGTTTTTGGAGCTCGGGGTCTTCGGGGGAGTTCATAAAGTCGGAGAGGGCGCGGTTTTCGGCGGCCTGGGCCTGGTCGAGACGCCAGGCAGAATTAACGATTCTGGAGAAACAGGATTCTTCGAATTGGTCTTGTGGCTTTAAATCTTCACGCAAAAAAGCAGATAGCTCATCGAATTTCACCTGCTCGTCGGCGGCGAGGATGAGTTTTTCTCCAGTCAGGCCGTGGGTACGGGCGTTTTGAGACGGGGGAGTGGACTTTGGCTCCATGGGGATATATTGCAATATATTTTCGATTAATTCAAGAAATAATTATCATTCAATCGAATCTATATTCGGTTTTTTTCAGGTTAATAAGAAAAGTGACTTGCCGGCGCGCTTTGGCGCACTCCGCAAAATGCACCAGAGCGCGTTTTCTCAATCGGTACAGTTAGATGTACGTTTCAAGCACGAGTCTCGATGTGAGGGAAGTCAGGCGCAGGCTTCTGTCGCTGATCGACGATTTGCCGGAAGAAGGCATCGTAATTACACAGATCGGGGAGCCGTTTGCCCGTTTGATGCCGATGGGGCGCGCTAAAAAAGGTGAGTATGTAACGGGACCTATTGTCGCCGGCAAGAACAAGCCGGGGCCGTTGTGCCCGAAGGATGAGAATCCTTATGACCTCTTATTTGATTGATATCAACGTATGGCTGGCGCTGAGTTGGGGAGGGCACCCATCTCCTCCAGCGGCTCATGCCTGGTTGTCTGCAGAGGCTGGCGTTAAGTCGAGGATGCAATTTTGCCGTATTACGCAGTTGGGGTTGTTGCGCCTGCTGACCAATGAGATGGTGACGGGAGTCGATGCTCTTTCGCTCGAAGAAGCATTTGAGGTGGAGGATCGATGGCTGGAAGACCCACGGGTAGAGTTTGCTGCTGAGCGGCATGGGCTTGAGAGGTTTTTTCGGGAAGCGACGGTTGGGGTGAGAAAGCAAAAGGCGAGCAAGGTGTTGGTAGATGCTTATTTGATCGCTTTCGCGGGGGTGGAGAAGGCAACGCTTATTAC
>JAPKYY010000445.1 GCA_026394095.1 Acidobacteriota bacterium
TCATCTCCGGCGGTATGGCGGCATCCAGTGGCCTCCACACTCAGGTCGGTTTGGCCGAATAACACGCTGCCCAGAAGCAGGATCCAAAGGATTCTCAAGTGCGCCTCCGAACTGTTAAGACAGTGATGTCATCGGTTTGACCCCAAGCAAGCGCTGCCTCGGCAATCTCTGCTGCGGACTTCATCGACATCTCTCTCGTTCGCTCAAATCCAAAAAGCACACGGCGCGCATTCTCGGCCTCCACCACTCCGTCTGAGACAAGCACCAACTGCTCGCCCGGAGCCAGCCTCGCCGCTACTTCTTCATAAGTCGCCTCAGCCGTCACACCCAACGGGAGTCCCGGCGGAACCTCCAATTCCACCCCGGCGAGGAACGGGGAGGGGTGCCCGGCGCTTGCCACCACCACCTCTCCCCCAGGCGACAACCGCGCAATCGCGCATGTCACAAAACCGCCTGATCTACGCTGCACCAGCGACTGGTTCATCTCATCCAGCAAATCAGCCGGACTACTCGAATGGCGGTTCCGCAGCGCGCCTAAAGCCAGTGCCACCACCATGGCAGCCTGCAATCCCTTGCCGCTCACATCACCCACCACCACCAGCATCGTTCCGTCTGGTGCAGCAATCAGTTCATAGAAGTCGCCACCTACTTCTAGTGCTGGCCGGTATACAGCCTCGGCACTGCAACCTGCTTGATCCAGAGTGTTCACCGACAACAGCGACATCTGCACACTGCGTGCGGAATCCATCTCCGCCGCAAGCCGGTCACGTTCCGCTCGCTGCCTTTTCAATCGTTCGAGGTATTCAACCGACATCCACACCGAAGCCACTAGATAGGCGACAGGCGTAACGGGAATCGAGAATCCCAGCCACTGGATCTCGGGACCAGCGGCGGCAAAACGAAGGGCCGAAGAATTAACCACCAGGCTAATCGCGCTCGCCGCCGCCACGATCAATGCTGGGCCGACATAGGTGCGTTGCCAAAGCCGGATCAAGGCCAAACTCAACGCCAAACCTTGAGGGATCAATACGGCCATGTTGCCAGCGTTGCCACTTGGGTTCGAGAATGGATTCAAAAATGGCCACAGCAAGGCCCCACAATAAATGGAAGCTACGAGCCAAATGGCAAAGCGCCAGGGCCGACGGGCAAAGCCGAGAAAGTCGAGCGAAGTGATCACCCAACCAATCCAGCCCGCCGCATTCAAAAGGGAAAACAATAAGCCCCACATGCTGCTGGCCGTCGATTCGTACCCCCGAAGATGGCTATTGAAGCACCACATGGCTCCCCAACCCGCAAGAAACAATCCCGACGCGAAAAGGTCCCGCCGCCAAACGATCAATAGATAAAGACCCAAGGCGACTTGAGCCACCGAGAGTAGCAGGCGCGGATGAATCGCTTTGCGGTTTACGTTCCAAAACCGGTCGAGTGCCGATTGCGCAAAGGCTGCACTGCCCAACCGGTAGGTGGCACCATCGACAAATAAAGCGGCCCTCCAGACCTTAACTTCCCAACAGCGCAAAGCAATCGTCACCTCGCCCGCCGGTAGCCCGCCGGGCAATTGAAACGAACGCGGTTGCCACACTTCAACCCAGCGGCTGCCAAATCCGGGCACATCCCCCACACGCTGGCCATTCACATAGACTTCGAAGCTCGAAGCCACTCCCCCCAACACCAACACCGCTTCCGGCAGCGCCGCCTCCAGTGTCACCGTTTTGCGCAACCAGAACACACCTCCGGCCGGGCGTTCCTTCCACGGCAATTGCACCGTCGCCCAATCGCCAACCCCGGTCTGTGGACGCGCGAACGACTCTGTATCTACGCGCGACATCAGCCAGGGCCCTTCGAGCAAGATCTGCGCTTCCAAAGAAGCCGCCAGGAAGAGAAGAAGCAAGAACTTCACTTTGATCTCCTAAGCTCGCCAGGCGCAAACAAAGCGCCAGATGACGAAATCCCGGCTGCAGTCATCTTTATGCTTTTATGTGAAGCTATATTTATGCGAACCACGATCGATCTTCCAGACGCACTCTTTCGCAAGACCAAAGCGAATGCCGCGCTCAGGGGTACATCGATGAAGGAACTGATTGTTGCGGCACTTGAGAAGGATCTCAACGCGACACCTCCGAAAGAGACCAGGCACCTGACGCTGCCTCTGATCCGCATGCCGAAGGGAAAGAAGCTAAACCTGAAGGGCGTTGACTTTGACGATCTACTTGCCTGATGTCAACGTCTGGATCGCTCTCGCGGTTGACGCACACCCTCACCATCCCGCTGCCAAACGCTGGTTTGAGGCCCAGGGCAAGGTCTTGTTCGTATTCTGCCGGGTTACTGAAATGGGCTTGTTGCGGCTTCTCACCAATGCGCATGTGATGAATGATCATCCATTGTCGGCAGAATCGGCTTGGAAAATCCGAAAAGAATTCGAAACAGATGCCCGAGTAAAGTACGCAGCGGAACCAGACGGTTTTGAAGATGTATGGAAAGCCACAGCCAGGGCGGGAAAAGTAGGTCCGAATTTCTGGACGGATGCTTACCTCTCCAGTTTCTGCGCCAGCGCCGGGGCGACGATGGTGACCTTCGACCGTACTTTCGGGCGCCGTACTCCATGTAAAAAATTGCTGCTCGATGCCAGCTGAGTCACAGGACTTAACGCAAACCCTCATACCTTCCTCCGCACCGTTACTACTGTGATGTCATCCGTCTGGCCCCAGGCTCGCGCCGCCTCGGCAATCTCTGGCGCAGTCTTCATCGACGTCTCCCGCGTTCGATCAAATCCAAACAGCTCACGCTGTGCGTTCTCGGCCTCGACGACTCCGTCTGAGACAAGCAAGAGGATTGACCCTTGGCTTGTGGATTCCTCGTAGGTGGCATTGGCAATAACGCCGAGTGGCAAGCCGCCTTCCACCGGCATCTCACAGCCGTCGAGATAGGGAGAGGGGTGACCTCCACTTGCGACACTGACTTCTCCGTTGGGGCGGAATAGCGCTGCCGAACAGGTAACAAAGCCTCCACCGGTTTGTCCATACAGCGCGTTATTGAGGCCGTGCAAAAGTTGCGCGGGCGAACTGGTGTCTAAAGACCGCAGCGAGCCCAAGGCCACAGACGCCAACATCGCTGCACGCAGGCCCTTGCCGCTGACGTCGCCCACAACGATCAGCTGCCCCTCGGCAGTCTCGCGCAAGAAATAGAAGTCGCCACCCACTTCTTTAGCCGGAAGGTATGCGACTTGAACGTCTGCCCACGCCGCGATGCCGGCAACAGAAGACGTAAGCAGTTGCTGCACTTCCTGGGCTGATTTCATCTCGCCTTGCAGTTCTGCCCGGTCCAGGGCAACCTGCCGGTTCTGGCGCGCGATCACGACGAAAAGCCCCAGGAGGACAAACAACGCCACTATCGATTGGAAATTAGCGACATCGCCTTGAACACTGAACCCTTCGAGCCCCCTCACTTGAGGCAACAAGCGCACGATCAAGCCCAGCATGAAAAGAAGACTCAAATTCCGGGCTAAGCGCAGCGACGGTGGCACTTGCGAGAATGGCCAGAATGCCGCGGCCGGAGCGGTGACCAAAAGCAACAACAATGGGATGCCAAAGCCTCCCCAGCCTGCCGCCTGCTGCGCAAACTGAATCGGAGCATACAGCGCCGCAAAGGCCCGAAGCACTATGAATAAGACTGAGGCTGCGGCCAGCAGGGAATAAAAAGTTGGAACCCGTCGCCCGGTCATGCAAAAGAAAGTATTGGGGAATGTTCCAAACGCAATGGCGGTCAGAGGGCCCCATAGGGCGACATAAAGCCAGTTGGGAAATCCGGATGCGGTTTGCACCAAATAGTATTCCTGAAAGCGCAGGAATCCATAGCAGACGCTGTAGAGCCCGAACCAGAGCAGGCTGCGCTGGCTTCGGTCTCCAGAAAAGAAGAACAGCAGGAGAAGCACCATTCCGATCACCACCGTAAACGCACCGCCGGCCCAACTGGGCCAGGTTCGCCACAGAGCCGCGGAGAGTCCTTCGGAGTGCCACACTCTCAAGGAATCTGGGTGCCCAGCGGCGATGGAGGGCCGCAAGGCGGGAATGATGAAGCGGCCCGGGAGTTGCCGTAGCGCCACGACTGTTGAGTGCTGTCTACCGGCCCCGGCAGGCAAAGGGCGCTGCTGGAAATAGAAGCTGGAGAAACCCGTCTGCAAGTCGCCGAATGACCCGGCCGCCTGGCCATCGACAAACAACTCCCATGCCGTAGCCGGCGGTGCGCTGCGGCCCCTTGTGAAGATGCCACCCTCGACCCCGATGGAAGCAGTAGCCGGAAGAGTGGATAGATCCAAGTGGCAGCGTGTCCAGATAAAGGGATTGCCGATCTTGGGAAACTCGGCAGACCACTGGCTGTCGTCGAAGTCTGGGCGAGCCCAGTCTGGATTGTCGCCTGCCTGATGGACGCAGTTGGTGGCGGTGACGATTTGCGCTGAGAGTCCCTGCAGTGTCAGCAGCGCCACAAGCAGAAGCCTATACATTCTTCCTCCCAATAGTCACCACGGTGATGTCATCGGTCTGGCCCCAGGCGCTGGCGGCTTCGGCGATTTCCTGCGCGGACTTCGTTGAGATCTCGCGTGTGCGGTCGAATCCGAAGAGTTCGCGTTGCTCGTTCTCGGCTTCCACAACACCGTCAGAGACGAAGGTAAACCGGTCTCCTCGAACAACAGCCTCCGCGTATTCCAATCCCGGCATAATCCCCAAGGGCAGACCGGCCTCAATTGCAAGTTCCAGACCGTCGCAATAGGGCGAGGGGTGCCCCGCATTCGCTAGCGTGACTTTCCCATCTTCATCGAATCGGGCACAAGAACAAGTGACAAAACCGCCACCGGCGCGGCCCACTAGCCCGTCGTTCAGGGCAGCGAGAATGGAGCCCGGCGACGTTGACTTCTCATTGCGCAGGATTCCAACGCAAACCGACACCAGCATGGCGGCGCGTAGGCCTTTTCCGCTCACATCGCCTATGACAACGAGCCTTGATCCTTCCGGCAACTCGACAGCGTGATAGAAATCCCCACCCACTTCTGCGGCCGGTTGGTAGAAAGCCTCAACACCCTCGATAGCCGATGTAGGTAGAAGGAGTTGTTGGATCGTGCGAGCAGCTTCCAGTTCGCCCGCCAGCCTGTCGCGCTCGCTTCGGTCTCGGGCCGATTGCCGGACCACCATCAGGATGAAGATCAGGCCGATCACAATGCGATAGCCCGGGACAACATTCATCGCCAGAGGACCCACCATGATCAAGCCAGGCAATTGAATGGGTGGCAGCAGGGCGGCTTGCACCAGGTCGTAGCCGAGCAACAGCGTTAGATAGTGCCGGCCGAGCGGTTGGGCAAGCTGCGTTGCTTTCCAGATCAGAACTGCATCTACAAGAACGGCGACCCACATCTTTGGCCCTGAGTAGAAGCCGCCCATTACCGCAAACAGAGATAGTAAAAAGTAGTACGCGAACCGAAGCGTCAGCGGCAGTGAAATGCCAGCCAGCGCCAAGCCTGTTTCAGTTAGCAGCGCCGTGGCCAGGAAGGTATAGAGCGGAAGCGTTAACGCCAGCAAGGTAGGACTAGTGCCTGCGAAATAGAAGCCCGCCAGGATGGCGTCGAAGAGCACCACTTGCATCAGGAAGAAGAGTGCCATGAGTCGAAGCGGCAAGCGATAGCGGCTGCCCTGGCTCAGAGCCCAAAGGATTCCGACAAAAAGAAGTTGAAGTCCGCAATTGACCACAAGGTAGACACGCCGGAGTTGGCGCGTTGCAATTTGCCCTTCGGCCAGCATCTTGAGTTGAGTTGAGGGCCCAAGCAATGGAAGGTCGCGAGGGTAGCTCAACTGGCCGAGCGGAAGTAATCGCGCTGTCGACACTTCCATCACAATTTGGTTCTGACCCGGTCGCAAGGCACCATCTGGCAAGGCAAACACGACGGGGTTGGCATGCGGGCTCAGCAGCGATTCGGGAGAACCATGTTTGCCGATGGGCGTCCCGTTGAATTTGAGGGTATAAGCCCGCTCGAAAGGCATGATCAAAACCGCCAGTCCTGCCAGTCCTGTATCGGGCAATGTGATCGTCCTTTCCAGAACGAAAGGCTGGTCGACGGGCAGCTTCGCATCGTCAGCCAATGGCAAAACGAGCACGCCAGAAGCAATCTGGGAGCCGGAGACTTTCCATTCTCCCGACAGGTCCATGTAGACGGTTGTGGACGGCGCTGCAACGGCACACATTGCCGCCAACAAGAGCCCAATCACGAAGCTCATGCCTTACTCCGCACCGTCACGACAGTGATGTCATCGGTCTGGCCCCAGGCCCTGGCGGCTTCGGCAATCTCCTGCGCGGACTTGCCGCTGATCTCGCGCGTGCGGTCGAAGCCGAAGAGCTCGCGGTGGGCGTTCTCTGCTTCAACGACTCCATCGGAGACGAAGCTAAACCGCCCCCCAGCCAAGACAGATTCGCCATAGGGAATTCCATCCATGATCCCCAATGGCAGCCCGGCCTCCACTTCCACTTCACGGCCATCGCAATAAGGTGCGGGATGGCCGGCGTTGGCTATCGTGACCGTGCCATCGGTAGCAAACAGAGCACAGCAACAGGTGACGAAGCCACCCTGGGACCGGCGATGCAGCGTCTGATTCAATCGCGAGAGTACTTCCCCCGGAGCGAGATCGGTGAGGGTTTCTAGCGCACCCAGCAGGCGCGCGCCCATCATCGCCGCCTCTAGTCCCTTGCCGCTCACATCGCCTACAACCACCATCAAAGTGCCATCGCTTCGCGGCATGAGCTGGTAGAAGTCTCCACCGACTTCGAGGGCGGGCAAATAGGCCTTTTCGACCTCGAACAGGGACGTTCCCGTGGATTCGCTTTGCAGCAGAAACTCCTGCACCCGCTGCCCGGCGGCCAGTTCCTGCGCCTGCCGTCGCTGCTCTTTTTGTTCGTCCCGGAATCGAAGATAGAGCACGGCCAGACAGCACAAAGCGGACGCTGCCAGGGCCATATCTCTAAGATCAAAAGTGTAGCCTTGCCAATCGATAAGATTTGAGCCAAATCGTCCGGAAAACCGAACAAGGGTAAAAAGAACCAGGAAGACTGCCACAACGCCATCCCGCCTTTGACGCTTAGTCAGGAGCAGCGAGATAGCGACTATTGCTTGCGCACACAGAATGATTGCAGGTTCAAAGCTAATGTATTCGGTGCGTTCGAAATCGAAATAGTAGTAAGTGAAGAACCAAATTGCCTGAAGTATACTGATCCCCCAGGTAAAGAACATCAACCAGCGCGCACGAGGAGCGAGCTCCTTGAGGAACAAGCTAGTCCAGGAAGCTGCCGCGATATATCCCAACACGATCAGCGACGCGATGAGGGATCGCCTTGGCAGATCGAGACTCACCGCAACGATGCCCAGATGAGAGAAGAGTCCGAAAGACCCCATCGCCAAACCGAGCCAGAGATACTCGCGGCGAGCCCGTTGCTCAAAGTAGAGCACCATGGCGATCAAGCCCAAGAGCAATAGAATCCAGGATGCAGCGCGCCTGGGGCTTCTGGACCGCTCTCCCTCCAAACGGTGGAGTTCCTCCTGGGCCTGCAGAAGGGCCGCCAGGCCGACGCGCGGCGGATGCTTCGTTCCCCCGATCTGGCCAGCCGCTGTCAGTGGAACCAGGTTGCTGTTGCTTTTGCCCGCCCAGCGCCGGATGGCGATTGTGATCGTATCCGATCTTTGAGCTGGTAGTGGATAAGCGGCATGACGATCAAAACGGCCTACGGGTGAAGGGTCAATCGACCCGATTCCGCCGACGCGCACTCCATCGACAAAGACCTCATAGGCTTCGTCCATCGGGGGAAGGGCGATGGCGAGCGATTGCGTAGCCAAAACTGGAGGCAAGCGAAGCCGGGTTCGGTACCAACGGATGCCGCTGGTCTGGATGCCTGCACGGGTCACGTACAACTGCGGCGCTCCGCTTGCCTGCCAACTCTGGTCGTCGAAATCTGAGGCTGCCCATGCCGGATTGTCACCGGCCTTGACCTTCCAGCGATTCAGATCAATTGCTCCTTCTTGCGCGCTCGCCACAAGCAAAGCCAAAGCAAAACTCGAAATCAGCCGGATCAATATAGTTCCCTCCACGCCGTCACCAAGGTTGTGCTGTCGTTGCTTCCACATGCGATATATAGATGGAAGAGATAGATAAACACTATGCCCCAGGTATTAGTCCATTTCGATGAGGCAACGTTGCAGGCCATCGACCGGATCGCACCCGCTGCCAAGCGCCAGCGGGCCGACTTCATCCGGAAGGCCGTCAAGGATGCGCTGTTTCTGAGGGAGACAGAACGAATGCGCGAGGCATATCGCTTGCAGCCGGATACCGCCGAGGACGCAGACCATTGGGAACTTCCGGAGGAATGGGAGTAGTGAAGCAGTTTGAGATCTGATGGGCAGACTTGCCAGAGCCCGTGGGAAAGCGTCCCGTGCTGCTGCTGAGCCGCAACGACGCCTATGGTTATCTTTCCAAGTTCATCGCGGTGGAAGTTACGTCGACAGTGCGCGGGATCGCAAGCGAAGTCGCCTTGGGAGAAGACGAAGGGCTGCCCAAGCCCTGCGTGGCCAATTGCGACAGCCTGCGCATGGTTCCTCGTTCGTCCCTGACTCGGCTGGCTGGCCAATTGGCACCAGAGCGTTGGGTGGAGGCCAAGCGCGCGATGGGTGCGGCCTTGGGCTGGCGTGAATTGACCGACCTCGACTAGAGCTTTCAAGCATTCCTCCGCACCGTCACCACCGTGATGTCGTCGGTCTGACCCCAGGCCTTCGCCGCATTGGCAATTTCGTGCGCGGACCGGGTGCTGATCTCACGAGTGCGGTCGAACCCGAACAGTTCACGGTTGGCGTTCTCGGCTTCCACCACGCCGTCGGAAACAAAAGTGAAACTCTCTCCGTGCGTGAAGGATTGCGGGTATTCAGCACCAGCGGCGATGCCCAGCGGCAGCCCCGGTTCGGTTTCTAATTCGCGGCCATCGCAGTAAGGCGAAGGATGCCCCGCGTTGGCGATGACGGATTCTCCATTGGGCCGGATCAGCACCGCGCAGCATGTTACGAAGCCGGATTGCATATAAGCCTTGGCAGCACCATTGAGTTCTTCGAGGAATCCACCGGGCCTGCGGGTTCGGATCGCCTCCATCGCACACACCAACCCAGCCACGGTCATCGCCGCCTTCAGACCTTTGCCGGAAACGTCGCCGACCACCACCAAAGTGGCTCCGTCATCAGCCGGGAAAACGCGGTAGAAATCGCCCCCCACCTGGCTGGCCGGGAGATAGGCGAATTCCACCGCCAGGCCCGGTGTCTCCGGTACCCGCTGCACCAGCGCCTGCTGCATTTCCCGCGCGGCTTCGAACTCGGCGCTGAGCCCTTGCCGCTCCAGCCACGTGCGCCAAACCCCGCGGAACAACACCCATGCCATCGTTAGAAAAAGCAATATCTGGAAGTTGTCTTGCAGCTCGACCGGGACACCGAAGACCGACCAGGATTGGGGAATCCAGCGGACGACAGTCAACCCCAAAACAAACCGGAAGATGACCAGCGCGAAGGCGATCCAGTCGTTAGGGCGCAGGCGTTCCTTGAGCACGAACAACGAGAAGATGGCAAAGACGCCGATGGTGATGGCTTCCTGCATGATCTTGAGCTGCGGCGTGGTGAATGGGCCACCGAACTGCAGGCTGCCCAGCCGGTTGGCGGGCACCTGCAGGCAGTATTCAGGGAGCGCGATGAGCCAGGAGATCCCAATTGCCGCGAACATCGACCATTCGGCCTTGCGGATGTGGTAAAGGACGACCAACAGATAGGCCTGGAGCGCAGCGTCGCGCGCGCGGAGAGCCGCCAGTCGCATCCCATCGCGCGAACCGACCTCGATCTTTGGAAGTGACACGGTCTCGCCGCGCAGACTGGATGGTACCCAGATCCGGCGCGCTACCAAGACCGAGCGAACTCCTGCTTCGCCGCCCGCAGGTAAATCATAGACCTTTTCATAAACTGAGGAGTCCATGTATGCGTCGGGAGGGAGCCTTCCGCTCGATCCCACGTACGCGCCGTCAACTCGCAACTCCACCGGAAAATTCGGCAACAAGGTCTGTTGTTTCAACCGCAACCAAAGCGCCGCATCGCCGGCAGGAGCACTCATCCGCTGTCGCACCCATAGGAAACCATCGCCTTGCTTCGGTGGCGCGGGCAGAGAATCATTCTCAACAACGGGCCAAGCCGAATCGTCGAAGTCCGAAGCCGCCCAACGCGGGTCATCGCCGAAGTGGTAGCGGACCTGCGCCTGTACGGTTACGGCAATGAAAAAGAGAACGAAGAATCTCATGAATTTTTCCTTCGCACCGTCACCACCGTGATGTCGTCATTCTGGCCCCAGGCTTTGGCCGTGTCGGCAATCGCTTGCGCAGACTTCATCGATATCTCCCGAGTCTGGTCAAACCCAAAGAGCTCGCGCTGCGCGTTCTCCGCTTCAACGACGCCGTCAGAGACGAGTGTTATGCTGTCGCCATGGCCGGTGGATTCCTGGTAGTCGGAATCCGGCATGATCCCCAAGGGAAGCCCAGCTTCCACCGGAAACTCCTGGCCGCCCACATAAGGCGACGGGTGCCCCGCGTTGGCTACGATCAGTTGCCCGTCCTTACTCATCAGAGCTGCGCAGCAGGTGACGAAGCCTCCCCCTACCTGACCGTGCAACACTCTGTTCATGCCCTGCAAAAGACTCGCTGGGGAGTTGGTGTCCAGCGCGCGGACGGCACCCAGCGCTGCTGAGGCGAGCATGCCGGCGCGCAGGCCTTTGCCGCTTACGTCGCCCACTACGATCAACTGTCCGTCTTGTGTCTGACGGCTGAAGTAAAAGTCTCCGCCGACCTCTTTGGCCGGCAGGTATGCGACATCCACCGAAGCCCAGGGTGCGACGTCGGGAGTTGATGAGGTGAGCACCCACTGCACCTCTTGCGCCGCCTTCATCTCGCCCTGCAACTCCGCGCGATTGAGAGCCACCTGACGGTGCCGCTGAGCAATCACAACGAAGAGGCCAATGAGCGCAATGAGGTTGAAGCCGGCCTGTACGTTGGCTCCCGGGGTCATCCAGGCAGATAGGTCAAAACCGGCAAGCTGAGGCATAAGCCTTGCCCAATAACCCAACAGGAAGAGCAGGCTCAAGCTGCAAGATAGACGCAGAGGACGGGGCACCTGCCAAAGTGGCCAAAATGCGGCAGCGGCAGCGGTGCCAATGAGCATCCGTAGGTATATGAAATAGGGATTCATCGCCCGCACCTGATGAATCTGTTCGATTGGTGCCAGGAGCGCCATTGCCGTCAAAGAGAGGTCCCAGGCGGTTACTATCATCGACAACCAGAAATAGAAGGCCGGCAGCGGCCGGCCAGCCAAAGCGAAGAAGAACCTTGGCAGTACCAGGGCCATGACGGCATTCGCCAGACCCAAACAGGGGATAAAGAGCCAGTCGGAAAAGACCGTTGCAATAATAAGCGGAAAAGACGCGCCGCAGCGAAAAGAACCCAGTGCAAGAGAGTAAATGCCGAACCAGAGCAATTCCTTCTGACTCTTGTCTGCGGAAAATGCAAAGAGCAGGAGCAGCAGGATTCCGATCGCCAGGCTGAATCCACCTCCCAGTAGAGCGGGCGCTTGCTCCGAAAGTTGCGTGAGAATGGCATTCGACTGCCAGTACTGAAGCGCGACCTGAGTCCCGGCGACTGGGATCAGCGCCATGAGGGGAATGTTGTTGCGGCCCGTCAACTGTCGCACCGCCACGCTGATAGAGTTGCGCGTTGCAGCGGATCCCGGGATCGGGCGTTTCTGGTACGACGTCCCGGCAAAGCCGGTTCGGATGTCACCGAAGGAACCTGCTGCCTCGCCTTCCACGAAGAGTTCCCAGGCAGCGAAGCTCCTTATCTCGATATAGACCTGTTCGGTTCGCGGCAAGGACCGCAGATCGATCCGGCAACGTGTCCAGATGTAGGGGCTGCCTTTGGCTGGGTACTGCTTGCTCCACTGGCTGTCATCGAAGTCCGGACGGGCCCAGTCGGGGTTGTCGCCTGCTTGATGAACGCAGTTGTCTGCGGTGACCACTTGCGCACTGAGCATTGGGGTCGCCAGCAGGATGGCGATCCAGAGCTTAAGCATGTTTCCTCCGCACCGTGACCACGGTAATGTCGTCGTTCTGGCCCCAGGCCTTCGCCTCGTCGGCGATCTCTTGGGCGGACTTCGTCGAGATCTCGCGGGTTCGGTGGAAGCCGAAGAGTTCGCGCTGTGCGTTCTCGGCTTCCACGACTCCGTCGGAAACAAAAACAAAGCACTTTCTGCGGGATTGTTTCTCTTGATACTCAACGCCATGGAGTATGTCCAGTGGCAAACCGGCTTCGAGTTCCACGTCCTGCCCGTCAACCCAGGCTGAAAGATGCCCGACATTTGCCAAAACCACTTGGCCATCAGCCTCAAAGATTGCACGATTCAGGTGCGCCAGCACCTCGGCAGGCTGGCGGGAGACGAGATCTCCCAGTGCACCGACAACAGCCGCTACCAGCAGTGAAGCTGGCAGGCCCTTTCCGCTTACATCTCCAGTTACCACGAGTAAAGATCCATCCTTAGCTAGCGTGGTGTGATAGAAATCTCCGCCAACTTCTTTCGCCGGCAGGTACAAGGCATCTACAGACCACTCGGGCGAGTTTTGCACCTTGCGTGCAGCCCCAAGATCCCGGTCCAGCCAGGAACCATGCGTGTTCACCAGCTTGCTCTCGACGTAGATGCGGGAAGGATCGAATATACGGGTAAGTTCCGGCCAGCGACCAGTCTGCCAGGCGGAATCGTCAAAATCAGCTGCGGCCCAGGAGAGGTTATCCCCTGCTTGTGTACGCCAATGGGGAAGCTCCTGGGCCGCCAATCCGCATGTCAGCACTACTCCTAGAATGAATCCGGGCAGCGCCAACATCGCCTGACTTATCCAACCGCCGTGCGAGCTGCAGCTTCGTCCGGCTCGAGGGTGGTGTACTTGGCCAGGCCCAGCATGGTGAAGACCTTCACGAAGTGAGCGCTCAAGCCAAAACACACTACCTTCTGGGGTACCTTGCTGGCAGCCATGAGCAACTGAATGACGAGGGCGATGCCGCTTGAATTCAGGTAAGGCACCTTTGAGAAATCGAGCAGGATCTTCTTTGTATCGCCGCTCAACTTCTTGTAGTATCCCAGCACCGCTTCTTCTGAAGTGCTGGTGATATCGCCTTCAAACCGCATCACGGCCAGATCGCCGCTTTGATCTACTTTTGTCTTTGTAGCTGTAACCATAACTTATTCCTCATCCCTCGCATCTAAATGAATCACCAGGCGGGCATAGCCGCCCGCGGTTTCCTGTCCGTATTCCACTTCGTCCACCAGCGCCTGAATGAGGAACATCCCCATCCCGCGCGGGGTTTCTTCTCCGGCCATCTTACGGTCGATGTCCGGAATGTGGGCGTCGCTCGGAACACCCTTGCCTTCGTCTCGAATCTTGACCTCAAGGGACTTGTCGTCCATCGATAAGGTCACTACCACGCCCAGCAGCTCATTCATCTCATTACCGTGTTCGATCGCGTTGATACAGGCTTCGGCTACGGCGGTCTTGAGATCGTCGACACGGTCTGGCGAGAAGCCCATGATCTGGGCGACGCTGGCGGCCGTGTTCATTGCTACCTTTTCGAAGCCGAGCCGTGTTGGCAGCCGCAACTCCGTGATGATCGGACTATCGATCATGAATGCCCTCCTTGCTGGGCGCGGTATAAATAGAGCGCCGTCATGTCATCGGTCTGTTTCGCGTTGCCGGCAAACTGCGCCAGACTCCGCCATGCATGGTCTAGAAATGCTTCTTGAGGTGTGGGCTCAATCAGGCCTAACAAGCGCTCTTCACCAAACTCTTCATCGCCCTGAAAGACTTCCGTCAAGCCGTCAGTGTATAGCAGCAACTGAGCACCGGGGTTGAATGTCCAGCTTTCTGTTTCGTAGGTGCGGCCGGGGAGCATTCCGAGCGGTGGGCCGCTGGCTCCGATCAGAATCGGCTGCTCTGTG
>JAPKYY010000071.1 GCA_026394095.1 Acidobacteriota bacterium
TACAGGTTCTGTGTCGCCGACGAATCCGGGGAATCGCCCGATCCGGATCAATGCGATCACTGAGCCGGTTTATCTGACTACTGGCGAGAAGCCGCAGAGCGGGAACTGGCGTCAGGAGTATGCGCGGATTCTGACGGCTGACAAGCAGTTTGCACGGGCAACGGTGAATCACATCTGGGCTTATCTGTTCAGCCACGGGATTGTGGATCCGCCAGAGGCCTGGGATTTTGAGCGGACTGACCCGAAGAGGCCGCCGCCGGGAGACTGGCCGCTGCAGAATACGCACCCGGAGTTGCTGGAGCAGCTGGCCGATTTCTTTATCGCGAACAATTATCAGTTCAAGCCTTTGCTGCGGCAGATTTTGAATTCTGAGGCTTATCAGTTGTCGAGCAATTATGCAGGCAAGTGGGAGCCGGCTTATGTGAAGTACTTTGCGCGGCATGAGGCAAGGCGGCTGAGTGCTGAAGAACTTTATGACTCGCTGATTACGGCGACGCGGACCGAGCAGCCGATGCAGGTTGCGGGGATTGACCGTGTGCTTTGGTATGCCAACCAGTTGCCGGACCCGACCGAGCCCGCTACCGACTTCCGGATTGTGGACTTCATGAATAATCTGGGCCGGGGGAACTGGATTACGATTGACCGTTCGTCGGAACCTACGATTCTGGGGTTGCTTTATTCGATGAACGATTCACAGAACGTGAACCGGACGCTGGGGAATTCCAGCGCTGGGGTTTCGAGCCGGAGCCGGATTCTGGAAGTGGATGCCAGTAGCGCAACCGACCAGGAGGCGATCGGCAAGCTGTTTCTGGCAACGCTATCGCGATTCCCTACTGACGCTGAAATGACCACGGCGCTTAAGTTTCGCGTTGGTGCGCGGGCACAGTGGCTGAGCGACCTGCAGTGGGCACTGGTCAACAAACTGGACTTCATCTTTAATCGTTAAGGCAGCCAACATGAACTTCATTCGCAAAACCTGTTCCGGGCACCTTCCTTTTACCCGCCGCCACTTTTTGTTTGGTACGGCTACAGCGGGGCTGCTGGGTGCGCATGCCGATGCGGCTGTTACGACATTGCGTGGGGCGTCGATGCGCAACACGGCGAAGTCCTGCATCTTTATCAATCTGAATGGTGCACCGAGCCACCTCGATACTTTCGATATCAAGGACGCGGCCTGGAATCCGCGCGACGTTGATGCGCGGGATTATTCGGGGAATCTGCGGATGTCACGCCGGTATTTCCCGAAGTTGTCGACGCTGACCAATGATTTGCTGGTATTGCGGAGCTGTTCTTCGTGGGAGGCGGCGCATGAGCGCGGGCAGTTCTACATGCAGACGGCGCACTCGCAGAACCCGGCGCTGGCTTCGGAGATTCCACATATCGGTGCGGTGATTGCGCGTGAGCGTGGGGCGAACGGGTTGATCCCGCCGTTTTTGAGTTTCAACCAATCGAATCTGCAGGGGGCGACGTTTTTGGGCGGGTTGTTTATGCCGATGATGCCTCCGGCATCGACTGGCGGCATTGGGACGCTGACGCATAATTTCTTTGGCAATGCGGAGCAGTCGCAGACGCGGTTTGAGCGGCGCTTTAGTTTGCTCAAGGAGATTGATGCGGCGTTGCGTGAGGTGCCGGCAAATGAGGCGATGGCTGCGTACGGAGCGTATTACGATCGCGCCAAGGCGATGATGTACAACGCGGCTGTCGATAGCGTTTTCAAGTTCTCGACGGACGATCAGAACCGGTATGGGAATAACAGTCTGGGCCGGTCGTTGATTGTGGCCCGGAATGCGATTCGGGCTAAGAACGGCGCTACGTTTATCAATGTGACGCAGGGTGGCTGGGATACGCACGTGGGGCAGTTTGATATGGGGCAGACGCCTAATATCTATACGCTGACCAATGAGCTGGACCGGGCGGTGGGGAATCTGGTGGATGACCTGAAGGCGTCTGGTGATTTTGATTCGACGCTGATTGTGATGATGGGTGAGTTTGGGCGGACACCGGGGGTTTTGAATTCTCGCGCTGGCCGCGACCACTATCGCGAAGTGATGAATGTGGCGATGATGGGTGGCGGAATCAAGGGTGGCAGAGCGATTGGCGCGACCGATGCCAATGGGGCGAGGATCACTGATTTTGGCTGGTCGCAGCAACGGCCAATTTACGTTGAAGACATTACCGCAACGATTTACTCGGCGCTGGGGATTGACTGGACGAAGTCGATTGACGATACGCCATCGAAGCGGCGTTACTACTATGTGCCGGGGGCGCCGGAAGGGACTTATCAGCCGGTAGAAGAGGTATTCGGTTGATGCGCTGGTTGATTGCTTTGGTGGCTTGTGCTCTGTACGGGCAGGTGCCGGCTACGGTGCAGATTCTCTCGGACAGCTCGCAGGTGCTGGTGGGCAGGACGCTGCAGATGAGGGCGGTGGTGCGTGATGCGGGCGGGAACCGGATTGAGAATGCGAGTATCACCTGGGCTTCAAACAGTGTGGTGAATGCAACGGTGTCCAATACCGGATTGGTTACGGCGAACCGTCTGGCTGTGGTGCGGATTACCGCGCGGGCTGGAGCGATTACGGCCGAGACGGCGATACAGACGATTCCGAGCCGGGTGGCAGTGGAGCCGGGTGGCGGGGAAGTGAGCGTGTTGTCGACTGCGCAGTTTACGGCGACGGCTTATGATGCCGACGATAAGCCGATTCCAGGTGTGGCGTGGACCTGGTCGATTACGAATCTGCGGAATGGAACGTCACAAACGGCCCGGATTTCGACGGCGGGGTTGATGACGGCTACGGCTGAGGGTAGCAATTTTGTCTGGGCAACGTTTAATTACGGCGATGTGCAGACCGGCTTGCAGCGGCAGTGGATCGCTGTGGCGCGCATTGATACTACGGTGCCGAAGACGTATAGTTTGCGGCGGCTCTATCACAATATTTTGCAGCAGCGGAACAAGTATGAAATTCGGGCGCGGCAATCGATGCTGTGGGCTACGGATAGTGGCGACCTGTTTTTCAACGCGAGCCTGGACGGGATGGCTGGCGGGCTGATGCATTATCGCGATGGCAATTTCAAGATGGTGTCGGCGGCGGGGCAGCCGCGGTTTGCTTCGGGTTCGTTTGCGAATGAGTTTTTTGTGCATTCGATTACGCGGAATGGGCGGATTCTTTCGCACGAGGATACGAATATCAATGGGCGGCAACTGTCGCTGGGGAACCGCGACGGGGTGGTGCCGTTTTTCTCGAACAATACGCCGCTGGTGAGTGGGACGGAAGCTACGTCGGGCGTGACTGCGACCCGGCACTCGATGTCGACCAACGGGCAGTTGCTGATTCGGGCGAGCTTTCGATTTGAGAATGACCCGGTAACTTATGCGGGGATCTTTCGGGGCTTCAACAACCGGATCACGGAATTGTTGATCAGCTCGAAGGAGACGGTGCCGGAGTTGCCTGGGGCTGGCTTGATTTCTATTGATGGCGACTACGGGATCTCGGATGACGGGACGGCTTTTTATAGTGCGACGCTGGGGGCGAATCGTGTCTTCTACAAACATCCGCCGAGTGAGGATCGCAAGAAGCTGATTGCTCTGAACGATGCGTTGCTTGGGTCTACTGTGCGGAGTTTTGTGGGTGGACGAGGGAATCAGCCGACGTTTTGGGTGGAGGAGACGAATGGAACGGTGGTGATGGCGGTGGCGCTGAACAACAGCACCAATCACTTTATTTCGATCGATAGGGATGGCAAGGTTCAGAATCTGCAGTACTCGGGGCTGACGGGGATTTTGTGGCATCATCCGGCGCATGGGACGTCGATTCACGGGAATCCGTTTAACAACCGGGGGAATGGTGTTTATCTCTGGAAGCCAGGGGAAGAGTTGAAGAACGTGTTTTTGTATTCGCGGCCGAATGTAGCGGGAACGAATCTGGAAGATATTGAGTCTGGCGCGATTACGGCCTCGGGCCAGGTTTATTTGATGGCCAGGACGGCTACGGCGAATATGGCTGTGGCGAAGATGGGTGAGAACCCGGAGTATCTGATTTATTCGGGGCAGCAGGTGGAAGTGGAAGCGCCGCTCAATCTGGTGACGCTGATCTTTGGCGGGCGCACTGGGCCGCCGCATGTGCTGGTGGGCGGGACTACCGGGGGCGTTGCAGAGTTTAACGGGACCGATTTTGTACCGAGACTCTCGATTGGAGAGAGGCTGTTCGGAAATATGTTTTATGGCGGCTTTCATGGCGGGACGGCGAATATTCGCAAAGCTCCGAATGGGGATATTTACGCGATTGTTTCGGCCGGAGTGGTGCGGGTGTCTGGAAACGGGGCGCCTGAGTTGCTGATTCCCTTCCCGCTGCGGGTGGGAACGTTTACCTATAATCTGCCGAGCCAGATTGAAGTGAATGCGGCCGGGGATGTGCTGATGCAGGGGTCGACCAGTGCTGGGGACAACCGCATGTATATCTGGTCGAACGGCAATGTGTCGAGCATTGTGAATCTGTCAGCGACGGCGGCGACGGCTACGACGCTGGATAACCGGATTGTTTCGGGCTTTGACAGCTTTGCGCTGGCTGATGACGGGAAGGTACTGGCTTCGCTGCGCTTCCGCA
The DNA here is from genome assembly GCA_026394095.1 of Acidobacteriota bacterium. Taxonomy (GTDB): domain Bacteria; phylum Acidobacteriota; class Terriglobia; order Bryobacterales; family Bryobacteraceae; genus Bryobacter. Next base: position 4,602 of record JAPKYY010000071.1, read on the forward strand.
ATGTGAATGTGCCGGTGCTTTACCTTTTTGCCAACCAGACGTGGACGCGGCTGGCTGAGCCGAATCTGACGGTGGTGGGGCCACACAGGATTACCGGTGTGCAGAACCTGCACAGGACGGGATCGGGCAAGCTCTATGCGGTGCTTACGACGCAGGCGGGTGGGAATATTCTGACTGAGTGGAAGGGTAGCGACTGGGAGATCTCGGTGAATAATTCCAGTGTGATGCCGAATGGGCAGGTGGCGAATTCTGTGACGACGCTCGATTCGAACCGGCGCGGGGATGTGTTGTTTCAGCAATCGAATGGTGGCAACAACTTTTTGCTGGTGCGGCTGGCGGATGACCCGACCAAAATCCGGCAGGTGATCAATCTTTTCCGGCCGACGGCAGAGGGAGATTACCTGGTGCGGGTGAACGCAATCGACTTCAGGGATGACGGTACGGTGTACTTTCTTGCGATGACATCAGACGACGAAACGGTGCTGTACGAGGCCAAGCCAGCCAACTAAGTGTTAACCTGAGTTTTCCGGCCTATTTGAACCATGTCCATCCAGATTTTTGTTGAAGGCAAGATTGCGCCCAAAGGCGAATTTTTGCGTCCGCTTGAAGGCCGCAATCATGCGGAGCTCCTTGGCCGCCACCTATACCTCAGCCTAGTAGGCGAGGTGATTCCGCGTACCCTGCTGGATCATCTGGGTTTGTCGAAGATGCTGCTTGGGGCGTCGAGCGGTTCGAGCTTTCTTTTGTTGCTGCCACAAGAATTCCAGGGCAAGACAGAAGCATTTCTGCGGCTGGCTGCCGCCAACATCGATGAACTGAGTGCTGGGGAGCTGGCATTCAACTGGGCGATGACGGAGAATCTGGGCGACTGGTCTGTGGTGCGCAAACGGTTGTTTGAAGAGATGCAGCGCGGGATGGGCACCAAGGCGACGGCGGAATCGTTTCTGCCAGTGGCGCCGGGGCATTACCGGGCCGACTACAATTTCTTTGCTGCGCTGGCCAACGACGGGCCGACCGCTACGTCTGTGGGTGTGGATGATGAGGCGCCGGGGCGCTTTCACTTTGGTGAGTCGAAGTTTACCTACAAGCTGGGATATGACATGGAATCGCTGCCGTGGACGGCGCACCTCGATCTGTCGAGCCTGAAGCGACGCAAGGGTGCAGCGATGACGGTGGCAGTGGATGCGCTGGAGATCCGGTTGCGGCGGGCGAATTCGGTGGAAGAGCATTTGAGGCTCAGCCATCTTTACAAGAATTTCTTTGCTGGTGAATTGCAGACCTTGTTGTTGCGGCTGCCGGATTGCACGGGCAAGATTGCGATTATCGATTCTGGAATCGAAGGCTTTACCGTGTACGGGGATATCGATGCCTTGCTGAAGGTATCGCAGGAGATTCACCGGCTCTTCCAGACGATGGCAGAAGTGAGTTTGAATGAGACCTCTGGAGCAGAAGGCAAGAGCATTAGTGCCGCCATTGCTGCCGGAGATCAGGCGGTGGCAGTGGCTGAAGTGCATTCGGCGCTGAAGCTGGCGCAGGCCTCGTCTCGCGATTCGATTTATATGTTTGGCCGGGTGCTCGATTGGAAACAAGTACCTGATGCTCTGGAGATTCGTGAGCTTTGCTTGCGAATGATCCGTAACTATGGCGCAAGCCCGCAATTTGTATCTGAGTTGTCTGGTTTCTTCAGGGAAAGCGGATATCAGAGCTTGCGGCGCAAGACCGGGCGCTTTGAAAGGCCCTGGCGGTTGTACCGGCGATTGAGCCTCGCGCTCGAAACCGAAAATGAATCGCGTGATTTTGAACGCACGCGCAACCGGCTGCTTGCTGAGTTCATCGGCAAGAATGCTGGCCAGACCAGGTTGAGGCCTTCGGGCCGAGTCGGCCTGGAATTAACCCGAATCTCGATCAACGCTTAAACGCGAGGACACACCTAATGTCGGAAGAAGCAGTCAAGCAAGAAGTAGTCAAGCAGGAATCTCCGGCCTCGGACGCACCGAAGGCGGATAACAGACCCCAGAGAACAGGACGCCCGCCGCAGCAAGCGCAGGGTGGACGGCCTCCGCAACAAGGAAACCGGCCGCAAGGCGGCAGACCACCGCAGGGTGGTGGAGATCGCGGTGGCGATCGTGGTGGACCGCGTCCGCAGCGATTTGGCGACT
>JAPKYY010000501.1 GCA_026394095.1 Acidobacteriota bacterium
CAGCCAACCCCAACCCCAACGATCTCTCAGTTCGCAACATCAACATCTCCAAGCAAGGCACCGACATTTACCCCTATCGCTATGGCCCCGGTTATTCACGCCACCTCACCCTCGGCGTGCAACGCGAAGTCCGTAAAGACCTCGTCATCAATGCCGACTTTGTCTACCGCCACGCCTTCCGAGAAGACCTCGGCTCTCTCGACTACAATCGCTTCTTCCGCGTCCAGGGCCCCGTAATCCCACGCTGCGTCGGCACTCAGGCGGCAGACCCCAAGGCCAACTGCTCCACCGGCTCCATCGGTATCCGCACCTCAGCCGGCCGTTCCGTCTATCGCGCCCTGCTCGTCAAAGTCGACAAGCGATTCTCCAAGCGCTACCAGTTCATGGCCTCCTATGCCCTCGCTGCCGCTCAAGGCATGAACGGCATTACCAACCTCGACAACTGGTTTGAAAACTGGGGCCCCACCGGTGGCCGCCACTCTCTCAACGTCTCAGGCATCGTAGACCTGCCCTTTAAGATCCAGGCCTCCTTCATCTCCTCAATGGGCACCCGCGGCCCCTACCGTCCACAGGTCGGTAGCGTCGATCTCGATGGCGATGGCCAGGACACAGCCTTCCTCCCTGGCTGGAACGTGCCAGACCGCAAGCCCACCAAAGAGCGTCTCGAAAAGGCTGTAGCGGCCTGGAATGCTGCCTATCCGGATCTTCCCAACGGCCAGCGCCCTCGCACCTCCCGTAACCAGACCATCCCAAAGCTTAGCCTGCCTGCCGACTATTCCTTCGGCGACAACTTCTCATCGCAAGACATTCGCATCACCAAGATCATCCAGTTCCGCGAGCGCTACAAGTTGAACCTTTTCATCGAAGGTTTCAACGTCTTCAACATCGCCAATCTCGGCGGCATCAGCAACAGCCTCAACAACCCGGCATCGTTCGGAATCCCGACCAGCCGCGCCAGTCAGGTCTTCGGCTCAGGTGGCCCGCGAGCCTTCCAACTCGGCGGTCGCTTTTCGTTCTAGCTAATACAGCCAGTCCGGCGGGATGATCACGTCTTCGAGATCCCCGTCTGGATTTCTCGTGATGGTTCGAAAAGGTCTGAAGCCAGTGCGCGCCTTGAAAGCGCTCACTTCGATACCGATACCCCCAAATGGAACGTCAAAGAGCGATGCATCGAACCTCCCTTTGGGCCCCAGGACGTAAAGCAACGATTGCCCCATCGCCTTGAGCGAACCAAACATGGCAGTGGCTCCCTTTGTGGTGGCAATCGCCCCGCCACTCACCAGCCTGCCAGCCTGGTTTGCAAATGAATTGAGCGGGCCGCCTTTCGCAAAAAGAGGACTCAGTTTCGCGAGGCTCCCAAGCTTGGCCCCAATCGAAACATTCACATCCCACTGCGATTCTTCCTGCACAAAGTCAAAGAGCTGATTCGGATGCTGCATCTGAGAAATCAGCCCAACCGTACAACCCGCAGCCGCGCCAATGCCGCCACCCAGCCGAGTCGTGTAGGCCAGAGTGTTGAAGCCCTCCAGATAACCAGACATGGATACGCCCACCAGGCAAATCACATCTCCGCCAAACGGCCCTGCCATCCCGCCCACTTTTACTCCGGCAACAAACCATGACTTCGGTGGGCCGTACACTTCCTTCAACTTGCCATTGGTGTCGATCGGCGGCAGATCCGGCCTCGGCGGTCCATTACCGATCGGTTGATTCGCAGGTTGCAGATTCTTGCGTGTAAAAATGTAACCCGGTACAGCGTCACTGGAAAATCGGTAATTGTTCTTATCCGTCGTCTGCAGTTTGCATCCGACATAGTTTTTCAAATACCAATTCACCTCCAGCGGATCATCGGTACCGAAATTGAAGCGCACAAAGGCCTTTGGGTCAGACCATCCATCGGCTTGAGCAACCGTGCCCCAGTTGTCTCCGTCTTTGACGAAGTAGAAGAAAGCCTTGTTCTTCGGTGAGCCATCGTTGGGCCCCCATCGCCCATCCGAAGTGGTGCTTGGTTTCAGTATCGGTTCCCGGATCAGTGCCATGTTGCAAGTTTGTCCTCACTCACAACAGCGCTACTGAACTCCCCCGTTGACCACTCCAATCGAAAAAAATCTACTTCGGGCGAATCATCTCCCCATAAGGGCTCTTGAGGAACTCACGCAGCCATCGGTCTCGACGATTTGTCACCTGGGCAACATCCTTTTTTGTCCAGTCATGAAAACCTTTACCCGGGCCAGTCCCAAGGCTCCCCTTCTCACTCATCAGTTTGTACAACGGTGGCGCCCCAGGCTCGTTATAGAGATCTTTTGAGACATAGTCGCAAACGGCAAACGCATCCCGCCCCACCAAATCCTGATGCTCGAAAATTCCATAAACAGGCAACCGCAGGCCGAAGCCCAAACTCGCTGCCCGGTCCACATCCTCAACATCAGCAATGCCTTCGGCAATGATGTTCACCGCCTCGCGCACCATCGCCATCTGCAATCGATTGCCAAGCTGGCCAGGCCGGTCCTTCTTCACAACAACAGGCACTTAGACGCAACGCTCGAGCAACTCCTACAACCCCAGCACCACCTCTTCAGACGTGCTGGGCGAACGAACAATCTCAACAAGCGGCATCAAATGCGCAGGG
>JAPKYY010000476.1 GCA_026394095.1 Acidobacteriota bacterium
GGTACCGGCTTCTGTAGTGAGCTTTCGTTTGTTCTTGCCGTCGAAGCCAATGACGTAGAGGTGACGCTCGAGAGGGCTTACTTCGGTGGAGGTGTAGTAGACGAGCTTCTTATCGAAGTTGACGGCGTCGACATCGCTGACTTCCAAATCGCCTTTGGTGATCTGGCCGAGGTCTTTGCCGTCGAAGCTGACAAGGTAAAGATGGCGGGTGCCGGAGCGCTCGCTGGCCCAGACGATTTGCTTGCGGGCGGAGTCGATTTTGGTGAGGGAATGGACGTTGATCCAGTAGGGATCGGATTCGCCGAAGACTTTGCGGATCTGGCGGGTTTCCCAGTTTGCGGCGAAGAATTCGACTTTGTCCTGGATGCGGGACATGCGCTGGACGCTGACTTCAGATGGGTTCATCCAGGCGACACGGGCGAGGAGGTAATCGCGGGTTTCGCCGAGATCCATCCAGCGGGTCTTGGTGGTTTCAAGGTCGACGACTCCGAGACGAACGTCGGCGTTGGGGGTGCCGGCTTGGGGGTAGCGTTCGGGCTCGGGGACGGCGGGGGTCTTGAGGAGGTCTACTTGCGGGTAGATCATTTCTTTGGAGACGTCGAACTGGAGGTAGGCGATGCGGGCGCTATCGGGGCTCCACCAGTAGGCGGTGGAGAGATCGAGTTCTTCAGGGTAGACCCAATCGAGCTTCGCGTTGAGGAGGGTCTCTGAGCCGTCGCGGGTGAGGCGGGTGACTTTGCCGGAGGCGATGTCCTGAACGTAGAGATCGTTGTGGATGCGGTAGGAGACCTTCTTGCCGTCGGGGCTGAGCTTTGGGTCGGACTCGGTGACTTCGGTTTTGGTGAGCTGTTTCGCTTCGCCCTTTTCGACGGTGACCCAGAAGAGATCGCCACCTTCGGAGAGGAGGAGGGCGGAGGAGTCTGGTGCCCACTGGATGCGTTGTTCGGAGACGCGGCGGTTTTGCCAGGCGAAGGCGGCGTCGGGGTTCGAGTCTTTGACGGCTAGAGCGGTGAGGTCAGAGATCTTGGGGAAGATCATTCTGGTGGACTTGGCGCGGCAATCGTAGAGGTGGAGGGCACCGCTCTTTGTATAGGCGAAGTGGTAGCCGTCGGGTGCCCAGAGAGTACCGAGAGGGGCATCACCCATGGAACGCTGTTTGAGGGTGTCGAGCGTGATGGGTTTCTTTTGCGCCAGGAGGGCGGAGGCCAGGGTGAGGCCAAGGAGGAAGCTGTGTCGCAGAGTCATCGATAACATATAGTTTGGCATTGAACATGGAAATCAATTTTTGGGGCGCCACACGCACGGTGACTGGATCGATGCACGAGGTGCGTCACGGGAATCGAAGGATTCTACTGGATTGTGGCCTCTTTCAGGGGAGACGGAGTGAGGCGCGGGATCGCAATTGCTGCTTTCCGTTTCCGGCCAGTACTGTGGATCAGGTGGTGTTGAGCCATGCGCATATCGATCATTCGGGGAATTTGCCGAATCTGGTGAAGCAGGGCTTTGACGGGCCGATTCATGCGACCGATGCGACGCAGGATTTGTGCCGGGCGATGTTGATGGATAGCGCATTTTTGCAAGAGAAGGATGCCGAGTATTTGATGCGGCGGCGCGACCGGCGTAAGCGGGTTGTTGATAATTACGACGAGCCGGTGGTGGAGCCGCTCTATACACAAGAGGATGCGCAGAAGACGTTCCCGCTCTTTGCTCCGCTCGCGATGAACGGCACGATTGATCTGGGTGAGGGGCTGACGGTTGAGACGGTTGAGGCTGGGCACATGCTGGGTAGCGTGTCGATGGTGTTGACCGATGGGAAGGTGCGTGTTGGATTCAGCGGAGATGTGGGGCGGAAGAATTTGCCGATCATTCGGGATCCGCAGCAGATGTTGCCTTGCGATTACCTGATCATGGAATCGACTTATGGAGACAGGTTGCATCAGGATGAGGGGGCGGTGCTCGATAAGCTGGCCGATGTGGTGAACCGTACGGCTGCTCGCGGGGGCAAGATTATCGTGCCTTCGTTTGCAGTGGGGAGGACGCAGCAGTTGGTGCTGTTGCTGAATCAATTGGTGACGGCGAAGCGGATTCCCGGGATTCCGGTGTTTGTGGATTCGCCGCTGGCTGTGAATGTGACAGAGACGTTTCGTAAGTACAGCAATTTGTTTGATGAAGAGACGGCGGCGATGCTGGCGGAGGATGCCGATGGGGACGTGTTTGGGTTCTCGCGGTTGCGCTACATCCGTGACGTTGAAGATTCGAAGGCACTCAATGGGTTGCGTGGGCCGATGGTGATTATCTCGGCTAGTGGGATGTGTGAGGCTGGGCGCGTTGTTCATCATTTGAAGAACGCGGTTGGAGATCCCAGGAACACGATTCTGATTACCGGGTTTCAGGCTGAGAATACGCTGGGTAGGAAGATTCTCGATAAGTGGCCGGAGGTGCCGATTTTTGGTGAATTGTTCCGGTTGCGGGCTGAGGTGTCGAAGATCAATGAGCTTTCAGGACATGCGGATCAACGGGAGTTGTTGAACTGGCTGAAGCCGATTGCGGGTGGACTCAAGAAGATCTTTCTTGTGCATGGGGAAGTGCGGCAACAAGAGGCTTTCAAGACTGTTGTTGAGGCAACTTATGATGTTGAGGTTGTGATCCCTTCGCGTGGGGACAAGTTTGAGGTGAGTTAGGGGATCTCGATCATCTTGGTCTTGTAGCGCTATTTGGTATTTCGTATAGGAGGTGAAGGCTTAGAGTTATGAATTTGCTTAAGGACATCAAACACGCTATTTGCGGCCTCAAGCCTCAGGCATTGACCGAGCGTTTCGCGAGGCTTGCCTGGCATCCTCCGGTAATCCTGCCATTGCCTGGCACGACAGTGTTTGAGCAGGGATTGGGGTTGTTCGGAAGCCCAGAAGACGCCAAATTGCTGGATGAAGTTGTGGGTCTTGCTTATGAGGAGCACCGTCGTCTCGACCGTTCTGCACCTATGCCTTGAAATCTAAAGTTCTTGAGGTGAGTTAGGGGATCTCGATCATCTTGGGCGTGATTTTTTCGCGCTGGTAGACGGGGCTGATGACTAGGTCCTTGAGGGGATCTTCTTTGATGGGGGCTGGAGTTTCTACGATCACTTCGTGGGTGCCGCCTCCGAAGTATCCACCGCCGCCACGGAGTCTTGTGGTGCGTTGGGCTCTTGGCAGGGTGCTTCTCGTGGGTTGATTGGGCCGGAGGCCGGGGCCGTAGGGGTTCGGTTGCGGCAGGGTCTGGTTCGAGCCTTGCGCGCAGAGCAGGAGAGACGTGCCGAGGATCAGGGCTGCTGTTCTCATGGCTTTATTCTAGCGCTGGAGGAGAGCCGTGATTTGGGACCAATCGAGTTCGCGCCACATTTGGGCGTGGATAGGGCAACCCTGGGCTGGGACTGCGAAGCGTGTGACTGGAGACGAGACGATTTGCGATGCCTGGAGTTTTGCGCAGCGGCCGAAATCATGGACGCTGAGGAGTTGGGGAGCCGAGCGGGGGAGTTTGGGATCGAAGTAATCCCAATTGGTGGAGACGATGTCCTGACACTGGGTTGCCTCGCCTATGGTTGAGATCGTGCCCAGGGTGTTGTAGCGGCCTTCGCGCTCTTGAGGGGTCTTGAAGGGGATGAGGCAGGCGGGGAGTGCGGCTTGAGCCGGAGTCAGAGTGGAGAGACGGTTGATCGCTTCGTTGTAGGCGTTGATCGGGTTCCAATACCAGAGGCCTTTCGAGTCTGGCTGGGGACTCGCGCTCGCGGCGGCTTGAGTGCGGTTATAGGCGAGTTCGCGCTCCATGGATTTGAGACGGGTTTCGTAGCCAGAGGGGCGAGTGGTTTTCAGGTTGCCGTAGTTCTTCTCGAAGTTTTCGCGGAACTTCTTTTCGTATTCGGGAGACTGGATTTCGTCATTCGTTTTCTTGAGTGAGGCGAGACGCGTCTCTGCGGTGAGCTTCTCCTGTTCGTGCTTTGGGAGGACTGCTTTGAGGGCACGGCCCAAGGGTATGGGCTTCCAAAGGTCTCGGCCCGGGCGGGCGGCGATGAGCACCTGGCCTTCATAGAGATTGAGGCCGGAGAGGCTGCCGGTGATTTGCGGTTTGAGGTAGAAGGTGGTGCGGCCCTCTTCGGCGATTGTAGGCTGGCTTAGGGCTTCAGGATGGCGATTGAAATAGTAGTAGACCGATTCGGTTTCGCCCGCCTGGGACAGACGCCAGGAGCCCTGGATGAAGACGTCCTCGTGATAGAAGGGGAAGAGGCCGGATTGGTAGCGGAGAGGGGCGTTGACGGGGGCTTGCGTTGGATCCTGATAGCCGAGGGTGCGGGAGTCGTTGACCCAAAAGCCTTCTCCGTTGCTGCCAGTATTGGTGGCCTTTAGGAGGGCAGTGAGGCTGTTGAGGGTGTTGGTGGCTTGCGTACGTTCGGCGACCGTCATTGCAGGGATCGGGCGAGGGGCAGCAAAGTTGTTGTAGCTGATTTTCCAGAAGACTTTGCGTTTCCAGGCGTGGCGGATTTGAGGATTGGGAGAAGCCTTCAGGCCTTCGGTGTCTTCGGGTGGAAAGGCTGGGGGCTGGGCCTCGAGTGCGGCGGCTGCGATTATCGCCAGTAGATAGCGCATGGTTTCATTCTGCAATGAATTCGATCAGGGCTTCTGTCCAGTGGCGGAGGTCGTGTTTGTCGAAGGCGATGCTGGCCGTGATGATTTGCAGTCCCTTTGCTGTTGCTACGGGATTCAGGTTGATGATTGCTGTGGATTCCTGACCTGCAGGGACCCGGAGTTTTGATGGTGCGGGAATGGGCCAGCCGGCAGGGGGATGGATTTGGATGTGGAAGTCTTTTGCTACGGGCGAGTGGTTGAGGATGGTTGCTTCGATTTGCAGCGGTTTGTTTGGGGACGTTTTCTGGACGTAGGGAGCGAGGCGGAACCATTGTTCGTCGATGCTGTAATTGGCGTCGTCGAAGGGGCTAAGGGCCTTGAGGATCGGGATGCGGGCTTCAAGAGATTTTCTGATTTGGGTCAATTGGTTTGGGGTGAAACGGAAGAGGGGTTCTACGTGTTGGTTGACGAGGTAGGCATCTGGAATTGTTTCGAGGACAATCAGGCAATAGAGTAGGCCCTTTTGGGGAGCGAGGAGGTTGCGGTTGAGCAGGCAATAATCGTCAACACCACTTGGGGTGAAGCTGTCGCCCACAAAGAGGACTTTTTGTTCTTTGGATTCTACGAGGAGGGCCCCGTGATAGAGGGTTTGGCCCGGAAAGTGGAAGTTTTGCAGGTGGAATTCGTGCCAGTCTCTCGATTCTTTGTCCTTCCAGGGGGCAAGACCAGGGATTGGGTTTGGGGTGAGGCAGGGCATGCGGTAGCGCTCGGGATGCATGAGGATGTCGCGCTGCTCGTAGCTGGACCAGAGTTCTGCTCCGAATTGGTTGGCCGCGGCTTGAGCGAAGTCTGTGTGGTCGTCGTGATAGTGGGTGATGTAGATGGCGCGGAGTTTTTTGAAGATGCCTTCGGATTGCCAGGTGCGGACCTGGTTGATGATGCGCTGGCTGCCGCAATCGATCAGGATCGCTTCGCCGGATTGGGAGACGATGAGGCGGGCGTTGTCGACTTTTTTCATCCAGTTGGGGAGTTCTTTCTGGATGGTTTCGGCATAGGGTAGGCCGTTCGCTTTTGTGGAGCCCAGAATGCGGCTTGCGCGGGCGTTATAGTTATCTGCGCCGAAGTACCAGCGGTAGGCGTCGGTCTGCATGTAGTTGGCGTAGAGGGCGGTGAGACGATCCAGAAGAAGAGCGATTTGTTGCTGGGGGTTGTCGATGATGGGGCCGCGGGCCGGGATGAGTTGGTGTGGGTTGAGTGCGGCAATGCGACGGAGTCTGGTGATCAGATCTGCCATACGGGAAGCGAAGCCGTGATAGCCGCGGACCTTGAGATCGGGGATGGCGTCCTGGAGGCTGTAGATGTCGAGGAGTTTGCTGCCGGGGTAGATGAGATCGCCTGTCGCAATTGCTTGTTTGCCGTCGAGAAGGAATGAGTAGGAGACGGCGCCGCGAGTGAAGCCGGGGGTTGCGATGACGTCGATG
>JAPKYY010000244.1 GCA_026394095.1 Acidobacteriota bacterium
ACGGGAGCATCATCGACGACTTCAAGCCTCTCTGCCACGCTGGACAGTCTCAACTCGACCTTCTGAAAGAGGGATTGCCCGGCACCCACCAACAGTTCGGAGTATTCTTTGCCCGCAAAGCCAGCCGCCTCGACTTTTGCCGAATAAGGCCCTGCGTTGAGATTGGCGAGCAAGAACTCGCCTCGCTCGTTGGTCTCCGTCTCACGCCCCTGATTGGTGTCGACACTGGTTGCCCGGATCTTTGCGCCCTGTACCGGTGCCCCCTGCGGATCGCTGACGATGCCGCTGATCGCGCCGCTGCGGCTCGAAACCTGACTCCAAAGCAATAGCTGCAATTGAAGTATCAATATCACTTGAACAATTGATGAAGTGTATCGCACGATTGAAGCTTAGCTCAGCAGAGCCGCTTTGGGCAAGTTATACTGAGTGGCTTAGCCACTATGAGCGACACATCGAATCTTACCCATCTCGATCTTTCCAAGATGATTGACCACTCCCTGCTCAATCCAACTCTCACCGAAGAGGCGCTGGAGCGAGGGATACAACTGGCGCTTGCTTATGACACGGGCAGCGTTTGTATCATGCCCTTTGCGCTCAAGCGTTGTGCTTCGTTGCTTAAAGGCTCGACGGTAATGGCGAGCACCACGATTGGATTTCCACATGGTGGGGTGACCACTGATACGAAGCTTGCTGAGACCGTCCAGGCCCTGAGAGATGGTGGCCAGGAACTGGATATGGTGGTGAATATTTCAAAGGTTCTGTCCGGGGATTGGGACTACGTTGAGGCTGACATTCGCGTGGTGGTGGAGATTGCTCACGAGGCAGGGCAGAAGGTAAAGGTGATCTTCGAGAACTGCTATTTGAACAACGAACAGAAAATCCGGCTCTGCCAAATTTGTTCTGACCTGGGGGCAGACTGGGTTAAAACGTCCACTGGCTATGGCAGCTCCGGCTCGACCGACGAAGATCTGAAGCTGATGCGGCAGCACGCTGCACCTCAGATTCAGGTGAAGGCGGCGGGCGGTATCCGCGACCTCGACGCGCTGCTGCGGGTAAGAGCAATTGGCGTTACGCGCGTGGGGGCGACCGCCACCGCCGTCATCATGGATGAGTTCCGTCGCCGCGCAGGTCTGGAACCCATCGTCTTCAATGCGACAACTACACCGGCGGGCTACTAGACCGGTAGCGCTTCGATCAGGTTCATCAAGCTGTGCGTGGGGATTACACGCCCCAGAGAAAAGCCCGAAGCGGCGAACAATGCGGCAAAATCTTCTGCTGTGCGCTCGCGTCCACCTGTCATTGCGAGCATATTGATATCCATGAATTTGCCAGGTTCCGGCACATTCGCGGGGCCCACCATCACTTCGACCAGAAGCAAACGGCCGCTGGCAGGAATCACTTTTCGAATCTGACGAAGAATGGTGATCGACTTCTCGTCGTCCCAGTCATGGATGATGTTCTTGGCCATGTAGAGATCGGCCCCTTCGGCGACTGCTTCAAAAAAGCTTCCCCCAACGCAGGTGGTCCGTGCTGCCAGGCCCGCTTCGGCGAGCATCTTTCGCGCACCATCGGCGACATAATCCTGGTCAAAGACGATGCCTTCGAGTGCTGGATTGGCCTCAAGAATCGCGCGAATCAACCAGCCATGTCCACCACCTACATCGCAAACGCGCTTGTGTTGGCTAAAGTCAAATGCCGCGACCACTGCCGCATTTGTCTGCAATGTAAAGTCGGTCATCGAAGCATCGAAGATCGCCGCGCGGTCTGGGTTCTTGCGGTAATGCTCCCAAATGTCGCAACCCTCTGCGATATCAGTGGCGATGCCACCCCCACGCACGACATCCAGCAGGCTCCCCCAGGCATCCCAGTGTTCTCCGAAGGTGGCCATGCGCACGAAATTCCGCATCCCCTGGGGATTGCTGCTCAGCAGCATCTGGCTGATCGGTGTCAATGCGAAGGTCTTTTGAGGTAATTCCGAAAATACACCGACAGCTGCGAGCATGCGCAAAACGCGATAAAGAGAGTCTTCATGGGTCGAGGTTTCTGCGGCAAGTGCAGTGACGCTCTTGGGCCCATGTTCCAGGCAATCTGGAATGGCCAATTCTGTGGCAACGCCTAAACTTTTGGTGACCCAGGCGCCCGTCAGCATTTGAAACAAAATCTGAGGTGGTTGTAGTTCAGTCATAATCTTCTCAATGAGATACGCGGCGTCCAGTTTATCAGTCAGATCGCATCAGAAAAATAAATTTGCCTCAATCAACTTTCTGGAATCCATGCTCGTCTTCAATTGCGGAGTCAGAGTTTGATTTTTCGGGAAGTGGAGGATCGCGATCTCGTCATCAAGGCGGCGAAAGGCAATGTTGATGCATTCAACTTGCTGGTATCACGCCACGAGAAACGTGTCTTCAATTACTTGCTGAGGCTCGTGGGAAATCGAGAAGACGCCCTGGATTTAACGCAGGACGTCTTCCTGAAGGCCTACCAGAATCTGACCAAGCTGAGCGATGTGGGACGGTTTTCTCCTTGGTTGTTCCGCATCGCTCATAACGAAGCTTACTCACTGCTCCGCCGGAATCGTCCCGATACGGCGGAGCTCATTTACGACCCGCCAACGGCTGGTTCGAAAGAAGGAATGTTTCCGATCGAGATGAATATCGCAGTTGAAAGAGCTCTCGGAAATCTCACGGCAGACCAGCGCGAGGCCGTCGTCCTCAAGATCTATCAGGGATTCAAATTCGAAGAAATGGCGGAGATTCTGGATCTTCCGCTCTCAACCATCAAGTCGCGCCTTTATTCGGCGCTCGACATACTCAAAGGCGCCCTCGCGCCGGTAAAGGGATAACGCAATATGGACCATTCCCAAATCGATCTCAATGCATACGCACTCGGTGAAGGCACGCCTGCTGAGCGCGCCGCCGCTGCCGCACATCTGGCACAATCTCCCGAAGCCGCTCTCGACTTCGAACGCCTGCAACTGACATTGACCGCACTTCAGGGCTTGCGTGATGAAGAAGTACCCCGCCGCATCGCATTTGTCTCAGATCCTGTGTTTGAGCCTTCAGTCTGGCAGCGCTTCTGGGCTTCCGGCCCACGCCTTGCCTTTGGCGGAGCGGCGATGCTCGCCTGCTCCATCATGGCGCATGGCTTCCTAATGCGCCCGTTGCCCCAACCTGTTGCTGTTGCAGCAGCGCAGATCTCCCAAGCCGACGTTGATGCCGCAGTACAAAAAGCAGTTCAGGCTGTGGAAGCCCGTACTGAAAACCGAGTACGCCAGGAAGTATCCCTGGCTGTCAACAAGACCGAAAAACGCTTCACGCAAGAGATTCAAATGATGGCGGCCTCTTTTCAGGAGAACGACACTCTCCTGCGCAAGCAGATGAACCGCATGTATGTAACCAATGCCGGACTGAGCGTCGGCTTTCCCAAGGAATAGTCATGAAGTACTTCTTAGCTCCTTTTCTCGCCGCCTCGCTTTTAATCGCTGCGGTTACTGAACCGGTGATCAACCGAATGATGCTCATCCCGGTAGAGAAGCGTATCGATCAACGCCTCGAAACCCTCTTTGACGAGCCATTCCTCTTGCTGGGCATGACTCGCGGCCTCTATCTGGACAAGTTCGGCGCTGTCTTCAGCGCAGAGCTGCAACTGGTTTCAACACCCGGCGTAGGAACCTTCGGGTTCACCGCACCCACCAAAGAGATGATGGTGGCCACACGCAAAAAGAAGCTGGATCGTCTGCCGATGCTCAAGGACGCCATGCGCGCCCAACTCGCTTCTGCCGCTATTGCACTGGAAAAGCTGCCTGCTGAAGAAAAAGTGGTGCTTGGCATCTCGATCTTCCGCCGTTCGTGGGAAGATTCTACAGGTCTCCCGGCTCAGATCGTAATGCAGGCCACTCGCAAAGATCTGATCAACGCACGCACCGCGCCCGCCATTGAGGCAGCCATCCGAACCCAGGAATTTTAGCTTCCATCATGCACGCCCCTGCCAAGCTCGGCGAACGACTCGTCGCTCGCAACCTGATCTCTCCTGCCGAACTCGAACAAGCTCTCGAGTTGCAGAAGGAGCGTAACGACAAGCTCGGCAAAATTCTGGTGGATCTCGGTTTCATCGCCCAGCGTGAAGTCATGGCCGAGCTCAGCGACCAGCTTGGGCTCCAACTGGTAGTGATTGATGCTCCGCCGGCTAGTGGGCCAGAGCTTGACGGCCTCTCGCCGCGCTTCCTGCGTCAGTCGAAAATCTATCCGCTGAGTTTTGATGGCTCAGAACTGACGCTTGCGATGGCCGATCCGCTGGACTTTGAAGTGCTCTCCTCGGTTGCCAGCAGCACCGGCCTGAAGGTAGTGCCAGTCCTCGCCAATGAGACTGAAATTGTGGATGCCATCGAGCGCCACTACAGCGAAAGCCGGCGCGCTGAGAATACGGATGACTTCGGCAATACCGACGCCGCAGAAGACCTGGAACACCTGCGCGATATGGCCTCTGAGGCCCCGGTTATTCGCCTTGTAAACACGATGATCGCGGTGGCGGTGGAGTCGCGTGCGAGCGACATCCACATCGAGCCCTTTGAAAAAGACTTCCGCATTCGCTATCGCATTGACGGTGTTCTGATCAACCAGGAACCACCGCCCAAAGAAATGAAGGCCGCCATCATTTCGCGTCTCAAGCTGATGGCCAAGCTGAATATCGCCGAGCGGCGACTGCCTCAGGACGGCCGTATCAAGATCAAGACTCTTGGACGCGAGGTGGATCTCCGTGTTTCTACTTTGCCTACGCTCTACGGCGAAAGCGTCGTCATGCGTATTCTGGACCGCTCCGCTACTGGATTCTACGATCTGCGGAGCCTCGGCTTCGACGACCAGATGCTCAATCTCATGGAGCAATTCACCGAGATGCCGCACGGTATTTTTCTGGTTACCGGGCCTACCGGTAGCGGCAAATCAACGACGCTGTATTCGGCTCTCAAGCGCGCCAACAAGACCGAGCGGAAGATCATCACCATTGAAGACCCGGTGGAATACCAGATGGATGGCATCAACCAGATCCACGTCAATCCCACCATTGGCCTTACCTTTGCCGCGGGCCTCCGCCACATCGTTCGTCAGGACCCTGACGTCATCATGGTGGGCGAAATCCGCGACCGTGAAACTGCCGATATCGCGATTCGGGCCGCACTGACTGGCCACTTTGTTTATTCCACACTCCACACCAACGATGCGCCGAGCGCGATCACGCGCCTCACTGACATGGGTGTTGAGAACTACCTGCTCACCTCATCAATCGTTGCCGTGCTTGCACAACGACTGGTGCGTCGCATCTGCCAGGATTGCAAAGAACATGTGGGCGAAACCACTTCATACGATGGAAGCAAGGTGCCGGTATACAAGGGCCGCGGTTGCGAAAAATGCCTGCACACCGGTTATAAGGGCCGCATCGCCATCTTCGAGCTGATGCAGCTGAATGAAGAAATCCGCCGCCTTATCATGCGTAACGAAGACGCAAGTATCCTCACCGAAGCAGCCCGTCGCAACGGCATGCGTAACCTCCGCGAAGATGGCTGGCACAAGATCGCAACAGGCATGACTACTCCAGACGAAGTCATCCGCGTCACGCAGGAGTTCTAAAGCTCAAGATGACTACCTTCCAGTTCCGCGCAGTAACGAGCGACGGCAAAACCCGCACCGGCAGCTACACTGCCGAGAACGAAAAACTGGTTGCCTCAGAACTTCGCCGTCAGGGCCTCACGCCAACTTATATCGGCCTCAACAAGAGCAAGGGCTTCGAGCTGAATCTTCCGGAATTCGGCGGGGGCAAGCGTCGCGACGTGCTGTTCTTTACACAGGAACTCGCAACGCTACTCTCATCCAGCGTTCCGGTAGATCGCGCGCTCTCGATCGTAAGCGAGCTGACCGAGAAGCCGGCCTTCCGCTCAGTTGTCCTCGATATCCTGCGTCTGCTCAAGGGCGGCAAGGCTCTTGCCGACACTCTGGCCACGCACCCCGGCTACTTCTCAGACCTCTACATCAACATGGTTCGCGCCGGTGAAGCTTCAGGCTCTCTGTCTCAGGTCTTCCAGCGCCTTTCGGATTTTGAGCGCAACCGCGACGAGCTTCGCGGCTACATCATCAGCGCACTCATGTACCCGCTTCTGCTTGGCCTTACCGGCGTTGGCGCGATCGTGGTGCTCATGTACTATGTTGTCCCGAAGTTTGCCACCATCTTTGAGGGCGGTCGCATGGTGATTCCACTCCCCACGCTGATCATGCTGCGTACCAGCGAATTCCTGCAAGCCTGGGGCTGGCTTATGGGCCTTGTCATCACGCTTGGCACAGTTGGTTTTTTCAGCTTTATCCGTACGCCCAACGGCCGCTGGTGGTGGGACGATTTTCGGCTCAAGGTGCCTCTTCTCGGGGATGCGCTGCGCAAGGCTGAAACCGCCCGCTTCGCCAGAGCCATGTCGACACTGGTTTCCAATACTGTGCCGCTGGTGCAATCGATTCAGATTGCTGGTGGGACACTCGGCAACCAGCGCATTGCCAAAGCTCTTGAATCAGTAGCCCAGGGTGTCAAACGTGGTGAAGGCATCTCGGTGCCGCTGCGCCGCTGCGGCCAATTTCCATCCCTCGCAGCGCACTTGCTCAGCGTTGGTGAGGAAACCGGCAAGCTCGACGAAATGTTCACCCGTATGGCCGACATTTATGAGGCCGACACACGCGACGCCGTCAAACGTTTTACTTCTTTGTTTGAACCATTGCTCATTCTTACAATGGGCATCGTAGTAGGAGCGCTGATCCTCAGCATGCTCCTCGCCATCACCAGCATTAACGAGGTTGCAATCTAATCTATGAACTCCACACAACTCACCACACGCCGCCGACTCACCCGCCAGGCCGGTGTCACACTCATCGAAATGCTCGTGGTTGTCACGATCATCGCGCTCTTTGCCGCCGTCGTCGGGCCGCGTCTGTTTAAGGCAGCCGACGGTGCCAAGGTAACTGCCGCCCGCACCCAGATCAACAGCTTCAATCAGGCTCTCCTGCTGTATAAGAACTCCACTGGCAACTTCCCCAACAACGACCAGGGGCTGAAGGCTCTGCGCGCCAAGCCCGCCGATGTACCCAATTGGGACGGCCCCTATCTTCAGGCCGACGTACCGCTGGACCCCTGGGGCAGGGAATTCATCTATAAATTCCCCGGTGCACTGCCTGACGAGCC
>JAPKYY010000382.1 GCA_026394095.1 Acidobacteriota bacterium
GGGTTATGGCCCGTATTTTGGGAGCGTACCTGACTTTGCCGAGGTGCCTGGCGGCGTGAAGCTGGCAGACGTGCGGGCGGGTAGCCCGGCGGAGAAAGCTGGGATCCGCGGCGGGGATTTGATGATCGAATTCGACGGAAAACCGGTGGCAAATCTACAGGATTATACGTATCTCCTTAGGTCAAAAGCCGTAGGCGATGCAGTGGAAGTTAAGGTGAAACGCTTAGGCGAGACCCTTACTTTTAGGGTGGTACTAGAAGCGCGAAAGTAATGTGGCCTAGAAGATTTGAGGCAAAGATAATCGTTAAGGAAAGAGTTGATCGCAGCCGATTAACTAGAATAAGAAGCCGATACTGCCCATCATGCCGATAACCAGCACCCCTGAAATGAAAACAACCCATGGTTGGAAATTGCCACCACTGATTTTGCATCCTTTTGCGGAAGCAGCGGGGCCAGACAAGTTGGTGGAGAGTTCGAGAGCAAGCCTGATGCTGCAAGGCTTGCTGCCAAGCGGCGAAACAACGCGCGAGGAATTGGACCGGAGGCTGCTGGACGGGCGCTTCTGTGAGATTCGGATGCTCTTTTATGTGGGTAAGGATTTGTTGCGCTGGATCGAACAGTGCATGGATCTGGTGGAACGAGATGAGGACCTGAAGAGGGCTGGCTTCTGTTACCAATCATTTGCGGCAATTCTGACGGAAGACCCACCACGCAAGATTCGCGAGAAGTTGAAGAATTGGGGAGTCGCGGATTACAAGAGCATCTTTAGCCGGGCACTTGGGCTGAATGCAGTGTTTAATGAGTTGCCGCAGCGGCATCAGGAAACGGATGAGATCAACTTTTTGCCTGCCGGCAGTTGTTGTGGAGCTTTGGGGAGATTAAATCTACGCAGTTTGATTTCGATCTGTACGCCTCTGGTGAATACTCGCGGATGCTGGAACGCGAATGGGGAGCGGACATGAACGACGGGTTTGAATCATAATGATTTCATGCCACTACCCCGGATGCTGCGCATCCGCCAACACTTTCCTGACCGAGCGGTAAAAGACATTCCGGCGACGGTCGCCGCTGAACTGAGACGAGCAGACTTTGCTTCGAAGCTAAAGCCGGGATCCCGGGTTGCAATCGGAGTGGGGAGCCGCGGAATTGCAAACATTGCGATGATCGCGCGGGCCGTTGTGGATTACTGGAAAGCAGCGGGAATGAACCCGTTTATTTTTCCAGCGATGGGGAGCCATGGAGCCGCCTCGCCTGAGGGCCAGGCGATGGTGCTGGGCAAATACAAGATCACCGAAGAGACGATGGGTTGCCCCATTGTGAGCCAGCTTGAGGTTGTTTCGCTGGGTGAGACGCCTGAGGGCATTACTGCGTATCTCGACAAGGCTGCTTTTGAGAGCGATGGGGTGATGCTGATCGGGCGTGTGAAATGGCACACCGATTTTGAAGGCCCGATTGAGAGCGGCCTCTACAAGATGATGGCCATTGGCCTGGGCAAGTTTGCCGGGGCGCAGTATTATCACACCTTCGCTTACAACATCGGGCTTGGTGCGATGATTCGCGCCGTGGGACGCAAAGTATTGGGTAGCGGGAAGATTCTGGGTGGGTTGGCGATTTTGGAAGACGCCAACCACACGACAGCTCAATTGACGGCTGTGCCGGTTGAGACGATGGAAGCGCAGGAAGAAGAGCTGCTAAGGCTGGTGAAGAGCTGGCAGGGGCATGTGCCGGTGAAAGAACTCGACATTCTGATTCTCGATGAGATTGGCAAAGATATCTCCGGGGCCGGGATGGACACGAAGGTAGCCAATCGCGGGGTGCTGGGCGAGTACAACTTGTGGAAGGGTGCGCCCAAGTTTCATCGCATCTTCATTCGCGACCTGACGAAGAATACTTACGGTAGTGCCGTAGGGATGGGCATGGCGGATGTGATCAACTCGCGGATCTTGCCGCAGATCGACTGGGCACCGACGCAGATCAATTCACTTACCGCATCAAGCCCGCAGGCGATCCGGATTCCGGTTTACTTCGATACGGACCGGGAGTGTCTGGAACGGTTTATGCCGACAGTCGGCAAGCATGACTTGTCGAAGGTAACGATTGGCCGGATTCGCAATACGCTCTGCCTGACTGAAGTTGAGTTGAGCGAGAACATGCGGGCGGAGATTGAAGCTAATCCCAACCTGACGATTGTCGAAGGGCCGTATGATTTCCCGATCGATGCCAGTGGCAACATGACAACGCTGGGGGGTGGCGATGGCCACTGAGCAGGACGCCTCACCGGCAAAGACGCTGGAGCAAGATTTGGAAGAGTTGCAGAAGATCGTGACTCAGTTGGAGAAGGAAACGATGGGGCTGGAGGAATCGATCACCCTTTTTGAAAAGGGTGTGGCGTTGAGTGAATCGGCCAAGAAACGGCTGGATGAGGCGGAG
>JAPKYY010000744.1 GCA_026394095.1 Acidobacteriota bacterium
GGCTGCGACAAAAACGCAGTTTCAATATTGTGTGAGTTGGCGAGGGTTGCCGAAGACCGGGCCAGGCGCACGTCCAGCTTGGGTCGGCTATTGTCTCGAGCCAGAACATCGAGCATTGTGCGACGCAAGGCTTCTTCACCGTTGCGAGCCAGAATCTGCTTGAGATGTTGACGGTCTCGCCGGGCCTCAGTTTCCCAGGCAGTCAATTGCCGGCGGCTACCGAGGCGATTCGGCCCAAAGAAAGACAGATCTTCAAACAGAACGCCATCGAGTTGAACCTGAACTACAGCTGCGCCAGAGCCGCTATTGGGCTGCAATAGGCGCAAATCGATTTTGACCGGGAATTCCTGCCCCGGGTATACGTCGAGACTGGGAACGGAAACACTGGCCTTACCGCCGGCAGCAACTTCCTGCGAGCTGACTTGCAAACTGATGCCACGCAAACGCAGTCGGCTGTTGTTCTTGAGCTTGAGCGAAGTGCGTACATCTACGACATACGCACCACCCCGGGCAATTGCACGGGATTCTCCCCAACCGGAACTAACAACAGAAACAGGCGCATCCGAAGGAAAGTTGACGCGCAAGCCGTCCTGGGCGGCGAGCGACGAAGCTACAAGCGCAAACCCGAAGAGAGACCTATTCCACATAAATTTGGCTCACAGTCACCTGGCCGGAATCCTGATCGACAACCGAGGAGCGAACGCTACCTTCCAGGCCAACTTCAATGCGATTCGATCGGGCCGCGACATTGCGCAGGATCATTCCGCTGCCGCGATTCTCAACACCCACACCATTCTCATCGCCACGGAGCAACATCCCGCCACTGCGCACTTGCGCCACTGCAGAGATCGCAGGTCTTGAGCCGGGCCCTGTGAGAAACCAGCCAGTCATTACAATCACCGTCATAGCTGCAATAGCCACGGCAGCCCGCCACGGAATAAACCGCTCTTCGGTCTTCGGGCTGCTCCCCTGATGGATTGCATCGACATCCAGACCCAGGCGAATATTGCCCAGCATCTCTGCCTCGAGTTGATCCCATTTGATAGCGCGGGGTAATTCAAATGCGTCCACGGCCAAATCCACGCGGGAACGGTCTGACCGGAAGGCCTCTACACGAGCTCGGCACGAAGGGCAAATCAGGCAATGAGCCTGCGACTGTAACTTGAGCAGGAAAGGAAGATCGCCGCTGGAGGCCAGTGCCGCCTCATGGTCAGAAAAATGTCTCATCGCGCCTCCTTCCTCTTCTCATAAATGGCTCTAAATTTTGTACGCGCATTGGCAATGTGAGACCGCACGGTGGCTGGCGAGCAGCCCAGGATCTCAGCCACTTCATGCGCCGGCATATCTTCAACATCGCGGAGCACCAGCGCCGTTCGCTCACGAACACTCAGTGATTCCAGGCAATGATCGAGATAAGCAGCTTCTTCACTCCGCAGCATCTCTACATCGGCGCGACGGTTCACCGGGTCTGGCAGAGGCTCCACCAGAGAATCGATCTCGGTAAAGTTCACGCGGGCTTTGCGGCGTAGAAAATCAATCGCCGTGTTGCTGGCCACACGGCCAAGCCAATGATTCGCCTTTTCGATGTCTTTCAGTTGATCTTTGCGTTGCAGCGCCTTGATGAAAGTATCCTGTGTCAGGTCTTGCGCATCGGCGACATTTCCAACAATTCGATAGATCAAGGCGAAGACCCGGCGAAGATTTTCGCGCACAAATCGATCCTGCAGCTCTCGCTCTGAGGCTCCGGGGCTCGAATTGGGCGCGGATTTGGCCGACAATGGTGACTCCACTTCCCGTACTATCGCCACAAAGGTCATCTATCATTACTTGACGCTCGAAGATTCCAAAGCGTGCAATGCGGCAAT
>JAPKYY010001010.1 GCA_026394095.1 Acidobacteriota bacterium
AGCAAATCAGGGCGCCAATCGACGAACGGAATGTACTTCTTCGATGATCTGAAACCGCTTGTGCCCATCCTTGGCCAGATGCAGCGAATCCAGTTCCAGCACGTCCACCAGCACTACCGCAAAGTTCGCATACCCCGCTTCGCTCTCTTCAGGCGTAGGCCGTCTCAACTCAAGGCCCGGCGGATAAACACTGCCGGAATCCCAATCCAGTTCCAACCCGGGAGCGCTAGTGGTCAGATAGGTTCGCTTACCCATCGGCGATGTGCCTTCCCACGCCGCTCTCGCTACATCATCGTCAAAATGCAATTCGGCAAGGCCCTTTACCCGCACCTGCCACTTGGCCGGCCCATCGTAGAAAACAGCAGCAATCACAGGTTGCCGCATCCACTGTGCGAATTTCGGGCTGCGACGATCCACATGAAAACGCAGCTTGCGGTTGCTCCGGTCCACAGCCCTTAAGGTCAACACTCGTCCCGATGGATAACCTTCCTCATCCACACTCATCACCACGGGCTGACGAAAAGCATGAGTCCGTTCGCGAGTCGCCCGCTCAAACTCGTCCCAGCACAATTCCCGTTCATCGGTTGTCATCGCCGCACCGCCTCCCCAATCAGATGTGGACCTGCCAGCCCAAGCGGCAAATCAAATCGCTCCGACCACTTGATATCAAATCCCGCCTCAGCAATCAACCTGGCTGTCTCCCGATTCGGATGGCACCCACCGGCGCAACACCGCCAAAGAGGCAGCCACCGGTCTTGTGCTGCCCGAAGCTTTGACCCGTGATCGGCTGCCACATGCTCGAGAAATAGAAACCGCCCTCCAGGTTTGAGGCAACTATACAACCCCGCAAGAACCTGAACTGGGTCCT
Source organism: Acidobacteriota bacterium (assembly GCA_026394095.1). GTDB lineage: Bacteria > Acidobacteriota > Terriglobia > Bryobacterales > Bryobacteraceae > Bryobacter. The sequence continues at coordinate 869 of JAPKYY010001010.1, forward strand.
TCACACTGCAAAGCACCAGGCTGCAGATGACGGCATCGAACTCACCCGGCTGTCCCTGATAGGCATCGACAACCAGTTCGCCGCCCTCAGGCACCACGATCTCGGAGGCGAGATAGCGATTCGGTTCATAACCGGTCCACCTCACCCCTTGAGGAAGATACTGGAGGTTCACTCCATTCCCTGCCCCGATCTCAAGAACAGCCCCCGACAGACTGGCAAAGAGCGAGCGCTTCCGATCGGCAACCATCGGCTCATGGAATCGGCTCGCCCATCGCATGAGCCAGGCGAACCACATTTACTTCAACTCAACAGTGATAGTTCTGTAGGGAGTTTTGCCCTGATTGGTCAATTGGGGAGCCGCTTCACCCTTGTCATGCCAGATGACTTCGCCGGATTTCCGCTTCCGGATCGTTAATTCTCCGGTAACAGGATCTTTTCTTTCGTAAGCGCAATCTTCCAGAAAAACAATCACCTGATCGCTCTCCCGCACGCCTGCTTCCCTCGCAACTCCAGGCAAATACGTGGTTTCTACCACTTTCACCTTTTTGTTCTCGAGAACGGTTTTCACCGGCAAAGCCGCGTTTAGGAGCCATCCACCCATAAAGGCTACAAATAGACATACGCCGCGATTTTCCATAACGATTGCGTTTATGCTAACCTAAAAGGCGAACAAAAGGTTGATTAAGGAACGAAGAGGAGTACCCCCCTTAAAATGGCATTGGCAGTAGAAGCGAAAAAAGAAATCGTGGCGGCAAACGCCCGTCACAAAAAAGATGTTGGTTCAACGGAAGTGCAAGTGGCGCTGTTAAGCGCACGTATCACGCAGCTCACGCACCACTTCCAGACACACAAAAAAGATCACAGTTCCCGTCGTGGTCTTCTGTTGCTCGTCGCTCAGCGGCGTAAGCTGCTGGATTATCTGAAGTGTCGCACCCCTCAGGCTTATCAAGCGCTGATCGCCAAGCTCGGGATTCGCAAGTAACCAATTAAAACCAAATTTGCAGCCGGAAATCGCTTCTCCGGCTGCTTCCGTTTTTGGGGTATTGCCTGATCTCTGTCCCGGAGGGCAGAGTGCACAATCAGTATTCAAATCGTCTCCTTGATCTTGTTTCAAGATCACCGCGTCCTATAGTTGTGACGCGTTTAGGAGGAATCAATAGATGATTCATACAGTTGAGATCGATCTCCATGGTCATATCATCACCATCGAGACCGGCAAGATGGCCAAGCAGGCCAACGGTTCTGTCGTAATTCGTTGCGGCGACTCAGTAGTTCTTTCCACGGCTTGCTCGAATGCAAAGCCCAAAGACACTGCAAGCTTTTTCCCCCTTACTTGCGATTATCGCGAGTACACCTACGCAGCCGGCAAGTACCCTGGCGGCTACATCAAGCGTGAAGGCCGCATGAGCGAGAAAGAAACGCTCAATGCCCGCCTGATGGATCGTCCTCTCCGTCCGCTCTTCCCCGAAGGTTATTTGAACGATACCCAGGTAGTTGGCCTTGTCATTTCGGCTGACCCTTCCCGCGACCCTGGCATCCTTGCTCTTTCTGGTGCCGGTGCGGCTCTCGCACTTTCTGACATCCCCTTCCACCACATTCTCGCCGGTGTGCGCGTTGCAGTTCTCGATGGCAAGTTGATTGCCCTCCCGACCTATGACGAAGCCAAGCGCGCCGAGATCTCCATCGTCGTTGCCGGCACCAAAGAAGGTGTCGTCATGGTGGAGGCTGGTGGTATGGGCGCTCCTGAAGAAGACGTCCTGCGTTGCGTAGAGTTTGGCCTCGATTGCTGCCGTACGATCATCAAGGGCATCGAAGAACTGGTTGCCAAGGCTGGCAAGCCGAAGCGCGCCTTTGTCGCTCCCGAGATGGACAAGACCATCTATGCCGCAGTCGAAAAGGCAGTTCGCGTCGACTTGACCGATGCAATGGACACCAAGAAGTATTCGAAACTTGAGTCTTATGCCAAGGTTGACGAATGCAAGGCTAAAGCCAAAGCATTGTTTGAAGGCACCACCGACGAACTCAAGGCCAAGCAGGTTCTGGCTGGCAAGTGCTTTGATGCACTGAAAGAACAGATCTTCCGCGCCGAGATGCTCGACAAGCGCCGCCGTCCCGATGGCCGTGCCTTTGACGAAATCCGCAAGCTCGAAATGGAAGTTGGCATTCTGCCCCGCACGCACGGATCCTGCCTCTTCACCCGCGGCGAAACCCAGGCACTGGTTACAACCACCCTCGGCACCAGCGACGACGAACAGAAGATCGAGATGCTCGACTTCACCGAAACCAGCAAGCGCTGGACGCTGCACTACAACTTCCCTGCCTTCTCGGTTGGCGAAGTCGGCTTCATGCGTGGCGCAGGCCGTCGCGAAATCGGCCACGGCAACCTCGCAGAACGCGCTCTTGCCGCTGTACTTCCTCCCGCAAACGAATTTGGCTACACGATGCGTTGCGTATCGGACATTCTGGAATCCAACGGTTCGTCTTCGATGGCCAGCGTCTGCGGCGGCTCTCTGTCGCTGATGGA
>JAPKYY010000470.1 GCA_026394095.1 Acidobacteriota bacterium
GTTCAACCCCAGAGACAACACTGCCCCAGCCGCCACCATCCGCCGGGCACTGAACATATCCGACAAGTTCCCGTTCAACACCTGCCCCAATCCATATCCAATCAACAGAGCCGCATTCAGCCACGCAATATCGGTAGCCGAGAACCCCAGCTCCCCGCGCATCCCCTTCACAGCGAACCCAAGATTCTGCCGCCCCGTATAGAAGAACAGGTAGCAAACCATCACCCCCCACAGCACCCGCTGCTGCGCAACCGCAAACTTGTCCATCACTTCCAGCCCACCGGTTGCGTCCATGCCCTCCGGTATCCAAACTCCTTCGACGGCACCTCCGGCACAAGGCTCGAAGTCACCACTGCCCTCACATACAACTCATCCCCCTTCATCACATAACTCGGCGCCCGTCCTGCTACTTCCCCAAAACTCACGCCTTCCCGCGAACCCCGTCTCACCCCCACAAACCGAGTCACAAACTGCTCTCCGGCGCCACCTTCAATCCTCAGCCGGATCTCCTTCTTCTTCGAATCAAAAGCGATATCCCCAACTTCCACCCCACTCGAAAAATAGAAATCTCCCCGCTGCATGGCTCCAATCAGCGCACCGGCCTCCAGATATCTCGACTTCACCTGCACCCACGCCCGCCCCGGCTTTGCTCGAGTCTTATTCACCTGATGATCATGCGCATCGTCGACACCCAGTCCATATAGCGGTTGTAGGCCACGATCCATCCGCATCGCGTTCGCCGCGTCCCACATCGCCTCCGTACTCGGATGCGTTGAATCTCCCGGATCATTATCGTTATCCACTCCATTCCAGATCTCGACAAACTGCAATTCCGCCACCGCCGCCAGATCCTCCGCCTTCACACCCCACTTGTAATTCGGATGGTTCGCGTGAAACATCACCGGACGCCCCGTTCGCTTCGCCGACGCCTTCACCGCCAACAGATTCCGAAGCAACGTCTCCGCCAGCGTCGCACCCACCTCCACTGGCAATTGCTCAATCAGATTCGTGCCGTTCATATGAAGATCTCTGCCGTCCCCAGCCTTACCCGTGATCTCCTCGGAAGGAATCATCAAGAACCGATCCCTCTCATCCACCCGGCTGCGCGTCTCATCAAAGGTCTTCAGTCTCACCTTCCCACCCCGGCTCTCCACCCAACCGTCCCCAAACCGAGCCCGGTAACGTGCCACCGCATCCACACCTGCAACTTTGTTGAGATCTGAAATCAATTCCCACCGCTCCCCCTGGCTCTGCACGTTGTGATCGCTTAACGTCAAAAAATGATAACCATGCTCGCGGTACCAGTCCGCCACCATTTCCGGGAACTCATCCCCGTCAGACCAGAACGAATGCGTATGCAGATTCCCCCTCCACCACCGCTCTTCGGGCTGCCCCTGTCCAAACCCCACCCAGGTCGCCAAAATCGCACATCCCAGCCAGAACAATTTCCTCATGAGACCTCTAGCTTAATCGCGTTGTGTTTCACTCTGGTTAACGTCGCCTCTCCCGCTTTGCCTTAAGCTGAAGTAAGTCGAATGAAAGATTACCGCATCGAATCCTGGCCACCAACCAGAACACTCGATACCGATCTCAACCAACTCGCAACACTCCTCCACGCAACCGTCCACGACGGTGCCAGCGTCAGTTTTATCCTCCCCTTCACCCACGACGATTCCCTCGAATGGTGGCGCTCCAGAATCCTCCCTCAGGCCATGACTTACCAACGGCAGATCCTCATCGCCCGCCACACCCCTACCGGCACGATAGTTGGCTCAGTCCAACTGATTCTCGACATGCCCCCAAACCAGCAACACCGCGCCGAAGTAGCCAAGCTCCTCGTCCATCCCGATCACCGCCGCCACGGCCTCGCCCGCGCACTCATGACCGCCCTCGAGCACATCGCCATCGACGAGAACCGCAGCCTCATCACCC
>JAPKYY010001059.1 GCA_026394095.1 Acidobacteriota bacterium
GACCGTATCCCCAACCGCATCCTCAAAACCATCAAGGCCCTCAAAACCCTGATCGCCGAACGTGGCATAAACAAAGAAATTGAACCCATCGACGACCCGCCACCGGTACCCACACCGGATGAATACGCAAAAATCAATAACGAACCCATCCCGCCGGCCCACCCCACCGGCCCCGAAATCACCCAGAGCATCACCGAATACATCTACAAAGAGTTTTGCCGACGAATGGAATTATCCGACGAAGAGCTAGCCGCCCAATACCCGCCACTGGATGACAGCCGCTAGCAAAAAACAAGGATCAAAGCCAAAATCACCCTCAACCCCTGCCCGGGACAGTCCAAAACAACGCCGGGCTAGTTCTTTGACATCTTACTAGTTACGCAAAAACAACCAAAGCCCGAGGTGTGCCCAATTGCAGCCTATCCTTTCCGGCAAATCAGACGGATAGGCTGCGATTCCAGGGTTGCAATTCGGCTGCCGCTAAGGCCTGAGAGAGTATTGCCTGAATCGTGGCCGGATAGAGCTTATGCTCTTGCTCTAGAATTCTTGCGCTAAGGGGCACTTCTGGGTCGTCTGGCAATATGGCAACCTCAGCCTGAGCGATGATTGGCCCCGAATCCAGAATCCACGTGCAAGCTCCCGTGTCGCAACAGGAAGAATTCAATTATGATAAAGACTTCATGGGGCGATCGACATTGAACCAATTCTGCACAAGGGTGATTCTGTTCGGGGCTGTATTGGCACCGGGTGCGTGGGCACAGGTCGATTATCTTCGCGACGTGCAACCAATCCTGCGACGCAATTGCTATGGTTGCCACGGGCCCTCAATGCAGCAGAGCGGCCTGCGCCTGGATGATGCCACGCTCGCACTCAAGGGTGGCTACAGCGGGCCTGCAATTGTCCCTGGCGATAGCGCTGCCAGCGCTTTGCTCAAAAGAGTAAATGCCGAAAAGGGCTTCCCCGCCATGCCGCCCGGCGGCAAGCAATTGAAGCCCACTGACATCGCTACACTCAAGGCCTGGATTGATGCCGGCGCAATCTTCCCGTCCGGTCTCAAAACCACGACTAGCAAGCGCGTCGAGAGCAAGCACTGGGCCTTCCAGACGATCCAGCGTCCCGCAATCCCAGCCCTGTCCGGTGGTCGCAACGAGATTGACAAGTTCGTCCTCGCACGGCTCGAGAAAGAAAAAATCACAGCCTCCCCTGAAGCCGAAAAGCGCATCCTCCTGCGTCGGCTCAGTCTCGATCTCACCGGCCTTCCGCCCACCGCCGAAGAGGTCAATAATTTTCTCGCCGACCCTAAGCCTGACGCCTACGAACGGCAGGTTGAGCGCCTCCTCGCCTCGCCGCACTTCGGCGAAAAGTGGGCCCGCCACTGGCTCGATCAGGCCCGCTATGCCGACTCTGATGGCTACGAAAAAGACTGGATCCGCCCTTGGGCCTGGCGCTGGCGCAACTGGGTTATCGAAGCCATCAACAAAGACCTGCCCTTTGACCGCTTCACGATCGAACAAATTGCCGGCGACCTTCTACCGCAAGCAACCGCAGAAACCAAAGTCGCAACCGGCTTTCATCGCAACACCCTAACCAACCGCGAAGGCGGCATCGACGACAAGCAATTTCGATTCGAAGGGACGGCTGATCGCAGCAGCACAGTCTCCTCCGTCTGGCTTGGGTTAACGGTAGCCTGCGCACAGTGTCACGACCACAAGTACGACCCAATCTCGCAAAAAGATTTCTACAGCATGTTCGCCTTCTTCGACAACGCGGAAGAAGTGAACATTGATGCTCCATTGCCCGGTGAAATCGGCCCCTGGATTCGCACTCAAGCCGAATACCAGAAGAAGCGCGAAGCCTTGCTCGCCGAATACAATGTAGCCGCCCTGCAGGCCGACTGGGAAAAGAACATCCTCTACACCATCGCCCACCTGGGCGAGCGAACCGATTGGGATCTCGCCTGGGATTGTGTGAACAAACTCACCGAAGATGGCGACGGTGGAAAGATCGTCCAGATCGCCCCGGCGAAGCGAACCGCCCGTGAACGAGAAATTCTCACCAATCACTTCGTCGCCAACTACCACTTCGCCGTCGGCAACAAGAAGTGGAAAGAACTCAAGCTCGACGAGCTCACCAAAAAGCTACGCGAGCTCAAGCGCGAATACCCGCAGTTGAGTCAGGCCATGACGATCTCAGAGAATCCCGTCAAGCAGCCGACATACCTGCGGGTGCGCGGCGACTATCGATCCAACGGCATCGAAGTCGAGCCAGCTACACCCTCCGTGCTGCCGCCCCTCAACACCAATGGCCCGGCCACTCGTTTCGACCTCGCCAAGTGGCTCGTCTCGAAAGAGAATCCACTCACCGCTCGTGTCGCCGTCAATCGCATCTGGCAGGAACTCTTTGGTGCCGGTCTGGTCCGCAACAGCGACGACTTTGGCGTACGCAGCGATCCACCCATCCACCCGGAACTCCTCGATTGGATGGCAAGCGAGTTCATGGAAAACGGCTGGAGCCGCAAGCAACTCCTGCGCAAGATCGTCACTTCGGCAACCTACCGTCAGTCTTCGCAGGCCCGGCCGGAACTCATGGAGCGCGACCCCAACAACACCCTGCTCGCCCGTCAAACCCGCCTCCGCCTTTCAGGCGAATCCATACGCGATTCCGCTTTGCTGGCAAGTGGCTTGCTCA
>JAPKYY010000264.1 GCA_026394095.1 Acidobacteriota bacterium
ATAGACAACGATGTCTTTGCGCTTGGTGCCTGCAGCTTCAAGGCAGGCAATGATCTCCTGAACCGTTTCAGCAGAAGAGATCACATAGGGCCGCGACACAGGATTCAACTTGAGACCTATCACCTCACCGGGAGAAACGAACATGCGCCAGGCAGAGACCCAGTCTGGTGCGCCAGTCAGTTCCACCATGCCGCGGCGCAGCATGTCGCGAACGGCTTCACGCTGGAAGGCGCCATTGATGATGGACCCGCCATGCTCAACCTCAACGACGCGGCCCGGGAAGAGCCCCGGGATCGACCACTTCATGCGCGGAGTAGCGCTGGATGTGGACGAAGCGAGCGCTGCCTGGTAGGGGAAGATCGGTGCGATAGCCCCTAAAGCGAGCATGCGCTCCATCCATGTGCGTCGGCTTTCCTTGCGTGCGGGTTCCATGAAAAGATTATAGGCCGCTTCTGCCAATCTCGATATGATCGAATACTTGAACCGCCGGCAATTTCTCGCTTCTTCGACAGGCGCACTCATAGCAGCGCAGCAACGGCCCAACGTCGTTTATATTTTGGCCGATGACATGGGCTACGGAGACCCAGGCTTTCTCAACGCGAAAAGTCGCATCCCCACTCCGAATCTCGACCGACTTGCCACCCAAAGCATGCGGTTCACCGATGCACATTCGCCTTCAGCCGTTTGCTCGCCCACCCGCTACGGCATCCTCACCGGCCGCTATCCGTTTCGATCGCGACTCAAGAAGGGGGTTATCCCGCCCTGGGGCAAAACGCTGATCGAGGAAGGCAGGCTCACGGTGCCGGCAATGCTGAAGCGCCATGGATATAACACCGCAGCGATTGGCAAATGGCATCTGGGCTGGCAATGGCCAACACCTGTTGACTTCAGCCGCCCGATCCCTGGCGGCCCCACAACACGCGGCTTCGATACCTTCTTTGGCGTCGACGCACCCAACTATCCGCCCTTCTGCTACATCGACAACGACCGTACTGTGGGAATCCCAACCGAAGCAATCGACCGGGACAAGCTTGAGGCCGAGGCCAGGGGCCGGGGCTTCGGCTGGCAGGATCTCGGGACAGGCCCGAAACTCAAGGACTGGGATCTCGTCAATATTCTGCCGGAACTGACAAACAGAGCCGTCAAGTACATCGAAGATCGCAGTGCAAAGCCCGAGCCGTTCTTTCTTTACTTCGCACTCACTGGCCCACATACCCCCATAGTGCCTGCACCGCAATTCCAGGGTAAGAGCAAGGCCGGCCCATATGGAGACCTCGTGCATCAAGTGGATTGGACAGTTGGGCAGGTGCTGGATGCGCTAGACCGCACTGGCCAAACCAGAAATACGCTGGTGGTTTTCACAAGTGACAATGGCCCTGAATGGCCAGCATACGACCGGGCTCGCGACGAGCAGCATTACAGCATGGGCCAATGGCGAGGTATCAAGCGAGACCTCTGGGAAGGTGGCCACCGCGTACCCTTTCTGGTGCGCTGGCCTGGCCATGTGAAAGCGGGATCGGTCAGCAATGAAGTCATCAGTCATGTCGATTTAATGGCAACTCTGGCTGCGATTCTTGGAGAAAAACTATCGGCCGATGCAGGTGAAGATAGCTACAGCATCCTTCCCGCGCTACAAGGCAAAAAACGAATGATTCGGGAAGCTACCGTCCTCAGTAGCATCAGTGGGTATCTGGGGCTAAGACAAGGCGATTGGGTGCTACTCGACCACAAGACCGGGGACGACAACGGAGGCAAAGAGCCCGCGTGGCGTAACTACGAGCCGCATTCGTCGCCGGGAGAGCTATACAACCTTAAGCTAGATCCTGCGCAGCGAAAGAACCTCTACGCGCAGGAGCCCGCGCGAGTTGCCGCAATGAAATCGCTGCTTGAGAAATACAAGCGCGAAGGGCGCAGTATCAGGTAAGGATCTTCTGGATCACCTGGCCATGGACATCAGTGAGGCTGACGTCTCGGCCACCGAATTTGTAGATCAGCTTCTTGTGATCGAGGCCAACCAGTTTGAGAATCGTGGCGTGCAGGTCATGAACGGTTGTGACGTTTTCAACCGCGTGCATACCTACGTCATCGGTTGCCCCATAAACCATACCGCCCTTCACACCACCGCCGGCTAACCAAACCGTAAACGCGGTCTCGTGATGATCTCGCCCGTCAGCAATGGGAGAGTGCGGAGTGCGGCCAAACTCCGTAGCCCAGACAATCAGAGTTTCATTGAAAAGGCCGCGAGCCTTGAGATCGGTGATCAGCGCAGCCACACCCGTATCGGTGATTCGCGCATTCCCTTCGTGCCCCTTCTTGAGTTCGCCGTGTTGATCCCAGGTACCGTTGTTGCCACCATACACTTCAGGGCAAGTGATTTCGACAAATCGAACTCCCGACTCTACCAGGCGCCGCGCGCGCATACACTGCAAGCCATAAAGACGCTGGTGCTTGTCGGCAGCATCGAGGCCATAGAGCTTCTTCGTGGCTTCGCTTTCCTTGTCGAGATTCAGCACGTCTGGCACGGTGGACTGCATCTTGTAAGCCATCTCATAATTGCGAATGGCAGAATCGATCGCATCGTTTGTACCGACGGTGGAAAGGAATTGACGATCCTCTTCCAGCACGACATCCAGCTTGGCCCGCTGCAGTGCTGAAGCCTTGTCAGCAGGCTCAATATTAGCCACGGCCTTGCCTTCGGCCTGGATCGGCATTGCCTGATGCGAAGCAGAAAGAAAGCCATTCGAGAAATTTTCAAGCCCTCCGGGTGGCACAGCACCGCCATGCAGGAGCACATAACCGGGCAGGTTCTTGTTCTCACTTGCGAGCGCGTAGTTGATCCACGACCCAAGGCTCGGGTAGCCTCCAACATTCCGGCCCGTGTGCATCAGCAGGTTCGCCCGGGGATGCAAAGGAAAGCCAGAGACCATGGATCGAACGATTGCGAGGTCATCGACACATTTGGCCACGTTGGGAAAGAGCTCACTCACCCAGGCTCCAGACTGGCCGTGCTGCTTGAAGCTCCACGGGCTCTTCAGCCACTTGCGGTTGGTTTCCTTCTTGGCACCAATTTGATAGAAGCCATCAAAGGTCTGGCCGTTCAGTGTATCAAGCTTGGGCTTGGGGTCGAAGGTATCGATATGCGAGACGCCACCAGGCATGAAGCAGAAGATGACGTTCTTGACCTTGGGGGTGAAGTGAAGAGCTGGCCCGGCGCTGAGCCGATCCGTCATCATGCAAGCCAGCGCAAGGATCTCGCGTCTCGAACTAATGAACATATATCAGCTCCTTCAAGTTGAAGATTGCATGCGCAAGATCTTTCCAGACGGCACTGCTGCTGAGCAGCTTTGAGGCTTCCACTTTGTGCAAGCTGGCGAGTTCGCGGGTGAGGCCACTGAAGCGCTCGCGCTCAGGCGCAGAAGGCAATCGTCCAAGAGCTGTACGGAACATGTTGTCGATGCGTGCCTCGGCGCTCGGTGATTCCTGCTCGATCAACCGCGCAGCCCAGACACCAGCCTGGTCGAGAACAAAGGGGTCGTTGAGCAAGGCCAATGCCTGTGGCGGAACATTGCTCAAGTCGCGATTGCCGCGGGCGATGTTGGGATTGGGGAAGTCGAAGGTCTCAAGAAAGCGCGA
>JAPKYY010000465.1 GCA_026394095.1 Acidobacteriota bacterium
TGGCAAGGCTCCTCGCAATCTGATGGGCGGCGGCGGATATATCCCTCGATTCCGTAATCTCAAGACCAAGTCCAAAGACTTTATCCGAGGCTATGCTTACGACTTTGGTAGTGGCAACAGCCCTGGCCCCAGCTACTTTCCTGCCTATGGCGAGAAGTTATGGCAGCAGATGGCCGATACACAAGGCACCGGTTTCTCGCTGACCACAATGGGCGAAGTGCTGCCTCGCTACGAAAGTGCGGTCAGGATCAACAAGCTCAAGACCGATGCCTGGGGTATTCCAGTGCTTCACATCAACCAGAAGTACACCGCCAATGAATTCGCTATGGCCAAAGACTCCATGAATACGGCGGAAGAACTCTGTAAAGATGCAGGCTTCGAGATTCTGGCCAAACATTGGGAAATGGTTCCGCCCGGAGAGAGCATCCACGAATTGGGTACATGCCGCATGGGCAGCGACCCGAAGAAGAGTGTCCTCAATCAGTGGAATCAAACCCATGACATCAAGAACCTCTTTGTCGTAGACGGCAGTGCCTTTGTCAGCGGCGGTTCGCAGAATCCAACCCTGACGATACTTGCACTCACTCTCAGAGCAAGTGAGTATCTCTTCAGTGAATCGAAGAAAGGCAATTTGTGAGGTTTTTGGTTTTCATTGCGGCTACGCTTTTACTCTGGGCTGCGGATCCTCCCAAGCAGCCCATTGCCTTTAGCCATGAGCAACATGCTGGCAAGCTGGACCTCAAATGTGAGACCTGCCACGTCAACCCGACGCCAGGTGAGATGATGACATTTCCATCTGAGGCCAAGTGTATGGGCTGCCACCAGGTGATCAAGAAGGATTCAGAAGAAATCCAGAAGCTGGCGAAGTTCTTTACCGACAAGAAGCGCGTTCCCTGGGTGCGTGTGTATCAGGTGCCGACCTTTGTCTACTGGAGCCACAAAACTCACATGGACGCAGAAGCCAAGTGCACCGACTGCCATGGCGAAGTGAAGACGCTAAGTGTGATGGCGAAGACAAAGGACCTTTCGATGGGCTCCTGCATGGATTGCCATCGCCAGAAGAAAGTCTCTAACGACTGCACCTTCTGCCACGAGAAGATGAATTAGCTGTAGCGCACTTTTTCAAAGAAGAGCCCCGATGAGGGTGCTGTCCAGGCGGCTACGTCGAGGCGTGGGTCTTCTTTGCCCTCAAGCAGTTTTTCGAAATCAGCCTGCGTGATCTCGCCAAGCCCCAGCTTAACGAGAACGCCAGTAAGCCTTCGCACCATGCGCCACACGAAATGCGAAGCGGCAATTCGAAACAGTAGTCGATCTTCGAGAACTTCGATCTCTGCCCGGGAGACAACCACGATTGAGGATTCGTTAGGCCGGCCTGGATCCTGGGCCTGGAAGCACTTGAAGTCGTGCCGTCCCACAATCAGGGCCGCCGCTGCCTGCATTGCTGCCACGTTCAACGGTTCCTTTATCCACCAGACGTAACGCTTTTCAAACGCTGTCTTGCGGGTGGCAATCTGATAGACGTATTCGCGCTCTGAGGCGTCATGCCGGGCATGGAATGCCAGGGGGGCCTTGTGGAGTTTTCTGATGCTGATCTCTGCAGGTAATTTTTGGTTTACTTGCGTCAGTACAAAGGCTTCGACTGCCGGTTTGGCTGCGGAGTATTTGACGTGCGCAACCTGCCCGCGAGCATGTACTCCGGCATCGGTTCTGCCCGCTCCAACCAGCTCTACTTTGCCACCCAGCACTTGCTCAAGAGCTGTCCGGAGTTCACCCATTACCGTACGGGCATTGCGTTGTTCAGCCCAGCCGCTGTATTTTCCACCATCATATTCAACTGTCAATCTTAGGCATTGATTGAATTCAGACTTCAGTTTTCCGCGAACGTGTTGCACTCAGTAACCTTACCAGTCTGGAATCCACGGCCAAACCATTCTTTGCGTTGTGCCGAAGATCCATGAGTGAAGCTTTCGGGCCTGACACGTCCGGTAGACATCTGCTGGATGTGGTCGTCACCAACTGCAGATGCCGCCCCAAGGGCTTCCTCCACATCGCCGGCTTCGAGTAGGTTTCGCTGAGCAGTCTCATGTGCACAGATGCCGGCAAAGCAATCGGCCTGTAGTTCCATGAGGACACTGAGTTGCTTCTGAGCTCTGGGGTTTCGCTCCTGCGCCATACGCACTTTTCTCTCGATGCCCAAAATATTCTGCAAATGATGGCCCAATTCGTGGGCGATCACGTAGGCCTGGGCGAAGTCTCCGGGCGCTCCGAACTTGCGCTTCAATTCGTCATAGAAGTTCAAATCGATGTAAACCTTTTCGTCGGCCGGGCAGTAAAAGTGGACCATTGCGCCTTCTGCGTCGCCACAGCCGCTTCGGACGTAGTCGCGAAACAAAACCAGTTTCGCTCGCCGATAGGATACGCCCTGCTGTTCTGGAAGCACCTTTGTCCAAGTGTTTTGAGCATCATCCAGGACAAAGCTCACAAACTGCTTGAGTGTCTCTTCCTTGGCTGTTTTCACTCGCGGTTCCCGTCTCGTG
>JAPKYY010000623.1 GCA_026394095.1 Acidobacteriota bacterium
TGCTGCGTTAGCCTGTCGACCGCGAGTTCGTCTTCCACCAATCAGAATGGCGAGAGCTGGCGCGTAATCCAGTTGGCTCTCAAGCTAAACTTTTAACCATTCTGGACAAATCAGGTCCGGTATTGTAATCTGACAGTGTCCTGCAAATCATTTGCGAAAGATGCTGCTCTAGATGATCCGGAAGATTCTGTTTTGGTCACACCTTGTGGCCGGTTGTGTGGGTGGACTTATCATCCTTCTAATGTCTGTAACTGGCGTTCTGCTGACTTATGAACGCCAGCTACAGACCAGCGCCGAGGTTGGTGCCTTTGCTGTTTCAGGTGCAAGTAAGTTGCCACTGGAGGAGCTACTCAGCAGGCAGTCCTGGGCAGGCATTCCCACCATCACATTGCGATCTGCTGCTACTGCTCCGATTGAAGTCAATCGTGGCAAGGCAGGCATTGTCTATCTTGATCCTCAATCGGGGCAAGAGCTTGGCAAGCCGAATCTGGCGCGTCGGGAATTCTTTCAAAAGGTGAGGGGTTGGCACCGCTGGCTGGCTTGGGAAGGCGAGTGGCGCGCCTGGGGTAAAGCAATTACCGGAGCATGCACGCTCGCCTTTGTCTTTCTGGTTCTCTCTGGCCTATTTATCTGGATGCCACGCGTGTGGAGCTGGAAGCACCTCCGCCCCATCACCTGGTTCCGTAGTGGGCTCAGTGGTAAAGCGCGAGATTTCAACTGGCATAACGCCATTGGTATCTGGTCTGCCGTTCCTCTCTTCTTTGTCATCATCTCGGCGCTGCCAATCTCCTACCCCTGGGCGAACGAACTGATCTATCAGGTGACGGGTACGGAGATGCCGAAAGCAGCCAACACGCCGACACCGAAGGGCCCACCCAATGCGGCTGGTATCGATCGTTTGGTAGAAGTGGCCAAGCGCGAGCCAGGCTGGCAAAGCGTGAGCTTCCGGCTGGAGCCTGGAGAGGGGCCAATCACCTTCACGGTAGACCGTGGCGATGGCGGACAGCCGCAACTCAGGTCCACTCTCACTCTGGATCGATCCACTGCAGCAGTCGTCAAGAGCGAACGATTTGAAGACTTCAACACGGGCCGCAAGGTGCGGTCTTTTTCGCGCTTCCTGCATACCGGGGAAGCATTGGGGCTGGTAGGACAAACCGTCGCTGGCATTGTTTCCGCCGGTGGCGCAGTCCTCGTCTGGACCGGGATCGCGCTTTCGCTGCGCCGCTTTAGCGCCTGGCGCCGCCGTCAGGCCGCCTGATGTATTCGATGGCCGCATCAAGAACTTGGTCTTTGTTGGCCTTGATCCCAGCTATGGTCGGCTTCACAACCATGTCAGGCACGATGCCGATACGCTGGGTGGGACGCTGGTCTGAATAATAGACCCCGATCCCGCTGATCATGGAGAGTGCTCCTCCTGGCAATGGGAATCGTGAAACGTTACCGTCTGCCCCGGCTGTCGTACTGCCCATCACAATTGCATTGGGTGCTGCACGAAAGGCCATGGAGGTGTACTCAGCCTGGCTCTGAGTAGACTCGTCCACCAGAATCACAACCTTGCCTTCGTAATGTGGTGCTGCTGGCTCAATTGGTTGGCCTTGCCGCCAGTAAAATCCGCCAGGATTCGACAGATCCACTTGAGTGAACTGCACGAATGACGTGGTCGAACGAACCAGGTGTGCACCAAGGCTGAAAACCATGAAGTCCGCCGGGTAGTTGCGGATATCGATAATTAGCCCTTTGGTGCCGGCTGCTGAGCGAATGTAGTTTGGTGCTTCAGCTGCGCTCACTGGGCGCAACTTCAAGTAGGCGACATCTTCGGCGAGTTTTTGAAATGTTGGTCCTGGCCGATGATTTTCTATGTTGGTAAGTGGGTTTAGCTCGGCTTTAGCGATTCGCTTGGTCTGAAGCTCGGCTGTCTTGCCATCACGAAAGATCTCAACATGAGCCAACCCGCAATCACCGTTTGTAAAAGAATTTGCCATGTCTCTCTTGCGTGCAGGTTCATTGGAGGCCGCATAATAAGGCCGCCAGTTTTCAATCAGTTTCTCCACCGGAATTCCATCCAGCTTTGTGATCACATCACCGCGCTTCAATGGAAAATCAGGGTTGGGTGTTTTCGAAGTTTCACTCATCACTACGGGCTTGTCCTCGATAAAGCGGATGGCCACCGGGATCTGACAAGCGCCCATTGGGGGCCTCGAGGCAAGTGACGACCAGAGATTCGAGTGCCCGTCTTTCACCTTGGCAATCAACCGAAGCAACTGTTGATCGTATTCCAGACGGGACTTAATCAAGGCAAAGGGTCGAATAGAATCTTCGAGCACTCGATCCCAATACGTTGGCTCAGAAGCCGGATTGTCGGACATGATCTCCCGATTGGGGTTGAAGTACTGCATCATGTTCCAAAAGCGAAAGAGTCCAAGGAGTTGGAAGCCAGCATCAGGGAATCGAATCGTCTGGTATGCCAATTCATGTTTGAAGGCGGGGTTCCCAACAGACCCAATAGTCGAAACATAAAACTGCTCTCCCATCGGGCGATTCCGATGGACTTCCAGTAACTTCTCTTTGAGCGACTTACCCAGCAATGCGTCGTCCGAGAGCCAGG
>JAPKYY010000029.1 GCA_026394095.1 Acidobacteriota bacterium
CTGCTGAGAAAGATGGCTCGTGGGAAGAACTGATGCAGGAGAGCGAGCGGCTTTTCAAGGCGCACCCGAAGACAAACTTCATCTCGGCGCACCTGCGTTGGTACGGCAACGATCTGGCAAACCTGGGCCAGCAGATGGAAGCGATGCCAAACCTCTACACCGACATTGCGGCGGTGATCGCAGAACTCGGTCGCCAGCCCCGCTTTGCCAACCAGTGGCTAACCAAGTACGCCGACCGTGTACTATTTGGCAAAGACGTATGGGCCCCATCGGAATACTACACGTACTTCAGAGTGCTCGAATCGAGCGACGAGTACTTTGAGTATTACCGCCGCCACGCCTTCTGGAAGATGTATGGGCTTGGTCTGAACGACGAGACGCTGAAGAAGCTGTATTACAGGACGGCACTCAAGATCGTGCCAGGTTTGGATCGCAAACCCTTCCCGGCATGAGTGCACCACACTGGTGCATGTACCTGATAAGCTAGCTTTATGGCAGCCCGAAACCCTTCTTCTGTCAAATCGACCCGGCAAAGCGTTACTCTGCCCGCTTCATTAGCGACTGAGGTGCGTCGATTTGCAAAAAAAGAACGGGTAACGGCTAGCAGAGCATTGGTTGTCTTGGCCGAGAAAGGCGTCCGTGCCGAGGCCGAAGCCAAGGCCAAGCTCAAGGCTTCCTACACGAAATTCATCGATGAATCAAATCCTGTTGCCAAGGACACCGCAGGTCGCGAGCTAATCCGATCAATTTTTGGAAACGATTCTATTGCCGAAGATCCAGTTCGCTGATCTACCTAGGCCAGTCTGGCAGCACCTTTTGCTTCGCGTTGACGAACGCAAAATTTCCATCAATGACCTTCTTAAACTTCAGGAATGGGTAAAGTCAGATCCATTTGCGCCTGATGGAGATTGGTACAAAGACTTCGGCTCCTTCTACCTTTGCGGGTCTGGCAAATTCCCCAAGACGGCTCTCGAAAAGGGAATGAAACCTTTCGGTTCGCCTATTTATTGATTGGAAATCTGCAGACAACCCGAACAGTTATGCAGCACTAGTGTCTCGGCGCGCTTCAAGCAGTTTCCTGGCCACATCCTGAGCAATATTCACTAGTTCAGCAACAGTTCTTCCCTGCGCCACCAAGCCAGGCAATTCCTCAGAAGTTGCCAGAAACAACCCTTCTGGTAACTCTTCTATTTTAATTTGAATGGGCATCTCCATGCCTAAATCACTATAGAACTTGGGATGAGCCATCTTGATTCCCTAAGCAGCACGCTTCAAAGGCTTGGCACGATCAATCCGTTGCCGTTCTTTGGGAGAGTGCATCGCATTCCACAAATCGCTGCGGCGCTGCACATTCAACCAATACTCAGCACTATTCCCAAATAAACGGGCAAGGATTAGTGCGGTAGATGCAGTCACGCTGCGCCTTTCATTGCAGAGTTCGTTGACGTGCTTTCGCTGCGCACCCATCGCCTCAGCGAGAGCAGCCTGCGTAAGGCCCATCGGTTGCAGGAACTCTTCAGTCAAAATCTCGCCAATAGTGGCGGGCCTTCGCTTTGTGGTCAACATCTAGGCTAGCCGTCTACCCCGCCGGAATCGCCGCAATCGCCTCAGCATCCGTATCGTAAAACTTGAACACTGTATCGAGGCGCGTCACCCGAAAGCTCTGCCTAACCACTGGCATCGCCGCTGCCATACCAAGCGTCCCCTTCACCAGCATCAGGCGATTAAAGGTCGAGATAAACCGGCCGATCCCTGTCGAATCAATCTGCTTCAGCCCCGAGAGCTCGAACACTATATGGAGCGCGCCCGCATCCAGGCGTTCGTTCACCATCGCCTCAAGCGAGGCGCTCTCTGGGCCCATCATTAATTTTCCCGACAGACGAATCACAATCACGCCTGGACGGAGGTCTTCTGCTTGAATCTCCAACATGCCAAGAATCAGGATAGCCGACAAGGCGCGAGCTATGGCGCAGCCGTCGCACCAATCAGCCGGTTCACCGCTGCCCGCGACTGCTCCAGCGCCCACTCATAAGCACTCTTCTCAAGGCCAAGTTTGCCATCGAGCAACTCAATCAGCTCGATCGCAATCGCCTCGGCTTGCGGATCCTGCCTGGCCAGTAACGCCAGATACTCTTCCCTAGCAGCAAAGGATTTCGTTTCAAACCCGGTCCGCACATCCACCATCAGACTCAGCCTTTGCGCACGAAAGCAGTCATCCCCAACACCCTGCGGTGGCGCATTGCGCAACGATTCACTCGCCGCCGTATAGTCGCGCTCATAGGAGGGTCGCCACGGAATCCCGCGCCGGTCACTCTCGGCCCGCAGGAGAATATGTTGCACGATGTCTCCGGTGTGAATGGAAAGACAACCCTTCGGCCCTGGCTCATAAACGGGCGGTGAAAAACCGAGCGACGCCAGCCACAGATGCCCCAACTCATGCGCAATCAAAGCCGCCGGCGAATTCTGTGTACTCTGCATCATCGGCAGATTCAGCAAAATCAGACTCCGCGTCCGCCCGGCCTTCTCGTAGCGAAAGGTAAGGGCCTGCGTGCGAGAAAACTGAGCAGCAAAGTCGGGCCGGTTGAAGTAAGAGAAGAGCACCTCACGGTCCTCATCCGGCACCGGATCTCCAGGAACGCGAATGATTTCGATACGGTGAAAAGCCCGTGCTTCGATCTCCGCTTTCCATTCTTCAAGCGGTGCCGGTAAGGCTACCGGAAGCTGCAGGGCAAACAATAAGGCAGGCAACATCCTATAAGGTTCATAATAACGAGTGTGCTTTCGCGTAGATCTTTGCTGGTAACTGGATTGGCAGGCGGCCTCACTGGCTGCGCTTCTCGAACGAAGAATGCCTATGTTGGATTTGCTTTTGTCGCCACCCGCGACTCGGGCGATATCGCTATCGTTGACCTGGCTGCTTTTTCTCTTGAGAAGAAGCGCATCAAGCCGAGCGGCCGCCCCGTGCAATTGATCGATGTCCCCGGCCAGGACTCGATCCTGAGCGTCTCCGACAACGGCGCAGTAGAGGAAGTCAGCGTCAGCGAAACCAATATCACCCGGAAACTCAAGACGCCTCTATCGCCCGAATCCGTCTGGCTCAATCACGACGCGTCCACCATCTGGGGCCTCGCACCCGACCACAAAACCCTTCTGGCCGTAGATCGTGTCTCTTTCAACACCCGCGCGCAATGGACGCTACCAGCCCGCGCTCGCAGCTTTGCCGTATCCCCTGGCTCGGGACATGTTGCTGTCTCTTTTGAGGGCGCAAACGAAGTTGGCATTCTGCACGATTCGAGCGACAAACAATTTCTGATCGCGAAAATCGATCAGACCCCGGGCCAACTCCGTTACCTCACCAACGGCAGCATGCTGATCGTCACTCACGACCAGGAGCGTCAACTCACCATGGTTGATAGTGCCAGCGGCAAAATCGTTGTCGCCCTGCCCTTGCCGATCCGTCCTGAAAACCTCTGCTTCAATTCCGATGGTGGCCAGCTCTTCATCACCGGCGAAGGCCTCGACGGCGTAGTCGTTGTCTATCCCTACCAATCCCAGGTTGCCGCCACCCTGCTCAGCGGCAAGGCCCCCGGCCCGATGGCGGTCTCCCGCCAACCGCAATACCTTTTCGTAACCAGCCCCTCCACCGACACCGTGTCGGTTCTCGACGTACGCACTCAAAAGCTGGCCGCCGTAATCGCGGTAGGCAACAACCCCCGCTGCATCGTATTCACGCCCGATAGCCAGATGGCGCTTGTTCTGAACCAACGCTCGGGCGACATGGCCATTATCCGCCTCGGCAACATCGTCTCCAAGCGCCAAAAGACAGCCCCACTCTTTACGATGATCCCCGTTGGTTCAGCGCCCGTCGCCGCCGTCGTCCGGAGTGTTGCGGGGTGAGTGGCGTTCTGATCGCGCTCTACTTCGTCCTGGCACCGGCCCAGGATCTCCTCAACCTCCAAAGCCCCGAAGCCAGCCTGATCACCGCCCGTGCTCAGGACAAGTATCTGCGCTGGTATTCGCGCGCAGCCGCAAGCGTCAGCGACGGCAGGCAACGCCTCGCCCTCTTCAGCAGCCCCACCCGGCTCGTCGCCGACTACCAGGACGAAGGCTTCCTGCGCATCTGGATGGACCCGAACGTTGCCGACAACGCCGTCATCTACGCCCCCGACGCACTCCAGATCTTCGTAAACGGCCGCAAGATCAGTTGCCGCAAAGAGGGTGATTCCCGCCGCCTCTTCTACCCCATTCTGAACAACCGCGAACCCTGCGAGCGCTAGGCACGCAAGATCGCAAGCGACGCCATCCACGCCGTCTCTGCGCGCAATACACGCGGCCCAAGACTTGCCGATATCCAGCCAGCACCCGCCGCAAGGCTACGCTCATCATCGGTCCAGCCGCCTTCCGGGCCAATCAACAGGCTGATCGTCGAAGTCTCTTTGGGCAGTTCCCGCAGCAACCCTGATTCGCGCTTCTCATCGAGAAACACCTTCTGGCCTTCTGCCTGGCTCACCACATCGCGAAAGCGCATGACGGGAGTCAACTCTGGCAGAAACACGCGACGACTCTGCTGGCTGCTCTCCAGCGCAATCCGCCGCCACCGCTCCAGGCGCTTCGTCACCGCCTTGTCGAGCCCATTCTCACTGCGCGCACTTTGCACCGGCACAATGCGATCCACACCAAGCTCGGTGGCTTTCTCAATGCCCCACTCAAAGTGTTCAAACTTAATGATCGCCGCATAGAGATGAATCTCGGGGGACTCGCGCTCGAAGGGCAGCTTCTCCAACACCTCAAAGCGCACCAATTCCTTGTGCGCCTCAGACACCCGCGCAAGGTACTTCTGCTGGTTGTCTGAGATCTCGTAGACCTGCCCCGGCTCCACGCGCAAAACGCGCGAAAGGTGCTTGGCTTCCTCGCCACGCAACTCCGCGTGGCCACTGTGAATTCCTGAAACGAAAAAGAGACGCCGTGCCATAAGCTATGGTGTTTTTATGATTGCTTATCTGAGGGGCACCCTGCTTGAGAAAGCTGCGGGCACCGTAATAGTACTTGCTGGCGGCGTCGGTTATGAAGTGGATGTGCCGATCAGCACCTACACCGCACTGCCCGATCCAGGCCTTGAAGTGAACCTACGCATCTACACCAAGGTCAGCGAAGACGCGATCTCGCTCTATGGTTTTCTCACCGCGACGGAGAAGCGCGCTTTTGAGCGATTGATCAGCGTCAGCGGCATCGGGCCCTCGCTCGCCGTCAAGGTTCTTAGCGGTATCGCGGTAGAAAGCCTGGTCGCCTGCCTTCGCAGCGGCGACGTGGCCAGCCTTACCCGCATCCCCGGCATCGGCAAAAAAACAGCAGAACGCATGATCGTCGAGCTCAAAGACAAGATGGACGATCTGCCCTCTGGCCCCGGCGCTGTCATCCGAAAGACAAGCAACTTCTCGCCGCTCGAGCAGGACGTCCTCTCCGCCCTCATCAACCTCGGCTCAAACGCAGCCGCCGCAGAACAGGCCGTCACCAAGGCCAAGGCCACCGTCACCTCTGCCAACTTCGAAGAGCTCTTCCGCAAGTGTTTGGAATTGGTACGCTAACCTGAGAGTGCATGATCGAACGGGGCATAGTCGCGGGAGAAGCAGGGGACGAAGAGCGCCTTTTTGAGGCATCGCTGCGCCCACGCAGCCTCTCGGACTTCACCGGCCAGCAAAACCTCAAAGAAAATCTCGCCATTGCCATCGAAGCAGCCCGCCTGCGGGGCGAGGCGATGGATCACGTTCTCCTGCACGGCCCGCCCGGCCTCGGCAAGACCACCCTCGCCACTCTGATCGCAAACGAACTCGGCACTGCCTTTGAGCAAACCTCTGCCCCTGTCCTGCAGAAAAAACTCGACCTCACCGGCCTGCTCAGCAGCATCCGCCCCAAGCAGGTTTTCTTCATCGACGAAATCCATCGCCTCGCTCCCGACGTAGAAGAGATGCTTTATTCGGCGCTGGAAGATTACCGCGTCGACATCCTCGTCGGCACAGGCCCCGGAGCCCGCACACATTCCCTGCCGGTGCCAAAATTCACGGCCGTCGGTGCCACCACCAAACTCGGCAGTGTCAGCTCTCCGCTTCGCGGCAGATTTGGCCTGGTACTTCGCCTCGATCCTTACACAAACGATGAGCTTGCCGGCATCGTCGGCCGCTCCGCCAAAATCCTTAACTTCGCTCTCAGCGAAAGCATCGCTCTGTCGATTGCGAAACGAAGCCGGGGCACCCCGCGCATCGCCAACCGCCTTCTACGACGGGTACGCGATTACTCGCAAGTCCGTGCCAAAGGCGAACTCACCGAAGAAATCCTTGGCTCTGCTTTGGAGCTCCTCAACGTCGACCCAAGAGGCCTCGACGAAGTGGATTACCGTCTGATGAAGTGCCTGCTGACAACCTATGGCGGAGGCCCCGTAGGCCTCAACACCTGGGCCATCGCCGCCGGTGAAGACGCCACCACTCTCGAAGAAGTCTACGAACCCTTCCTGATCCAGCAGAATTTCATCAAGCGCACCAGCAAAGGCCGCGAGGCCACAGTGGAAGCTTTCGATTATTTCAAGGTCCCGCTGCACCGCCCGCAAAGCGCACTGTTCTAGTTTCTTGTCTTGTTAGCCGAATCGCTTCTGCTAGCTGCGCAAGTGGATGTGAAGCACCTGCGCGAAACCGCATCGGCACGCTACCAAACCGACGACCCTGCCATCTGGGTGAACCCCAAATCCCCGATCGATAGCTTCATCCTTGTCGACTGGCGTGAGATCGAAACAGCTCCCGGCCTAGCGAAGTAGCGATCGCAGCATCCAGGCCGCCTTTTCGTGCGATTCCAGCAACCCCGTCAGGAAATCCTGGTTGCCAGCATCACCGTAAGACTCTGCAGCCGTCACCAGATCCGCGCGGAGTGAGCGAATGATCGCTTCATGATCGGAAAGCAAATTCTCGATCATCTGGTTTGCACCTACCTGCCCGCCGGCATCTTCCTTAATCCGGGCATCTTTCAAAAACTCCTCAAAGCTGCCGGTTGAATAGAGTCCCAGCGCGCGAATCCGCTCGGCCACTTCATCGATCGTCTCGTCAATCTCTTCATACTGGCTCTCAAAGAGCTTGTGAAGGTCATGAAAATGCGGGCCTTCCACATTCCAGTGATACTTGCGTGTCTTCGTATAGAGGACGTATTCGTCAGCCAAGGTCTGGCGTAACAGATTTGCTACACCGATTCGTTGCGACTGGTCCAATCCGATTGAAATAGTGCTCATGTCCGTCAGATGCAGCAAGTCATCCATTGGACTCGCCTCGATTAGACGGGCAATCTCTCGATCTTCACCCGCCCAATCCGGTTGCGCTCCAT
Source organism: Acidobacteriota bacterium (assembly GCA_026394095.1). Classification (GTDB taxonomy): domain Bacteria; phylum Acidobacteriota; class Terriglobia; order Bryobacterales; family Bryobacteraceae; genus Bryobacter. The sequence continues at coordinate 7,363 of JAPKYY010000029.1, forward strand.
CTCGATCACCGTATATCGCCGATCCCCTTCTTCAATCGCCTGCCCCACCGAAGGAATGTATCCCAGACGGAACAGAATAAACCCCGCCAGCGTCTCAAATCCCGCATCCCCAGGCAACTCAATGCCAAACTTCGTCTCCAGATCGCGAGTCGGCACAGAGCCTTCCAGCTCCAGCTCATCGGCGTTCTTGGCCTGCTCCACAACAACCAGATCGTGCTCGTCCTCGATTTCACCAAATACCTGCTCAAAAACATCTTCGAGCGTCAGCACACCACTCACAGCCCCAAACTCATTCACCACCAGCGCCATATGCACCCTGTTGTGACGGAACTCATCAATGAGATCGCTCAACGATTTTGTCTCGGGGATCACCGGCAGCTTCCGCACATGCTGCTCCAGCACAAACTTGCGCACTGGCCGCCGCTTCTCGGTGGCAACGCGCCTCTCCTGCCACACCACCAGCAAGTCCCGAAAGTGCACGATACCAATGATGTTGTCGGGATTGTCCTTGTAGACAGGCACCCGCGAGTAGTGATGGTCGCTCATCGTCTTGAGCAATTCATCGAGCGGTGCATCCACCGGCAGACAAACCATACTGCTGCGCGGTGTCATCACCTCACGCGCCACCAGCTCGCGCAACTCAAGCAAACGGTCAATCGCGTGAGCCTCAAAATTCGTCACCGTCGAATGCTCGAGGCTCGACTCCACAATGTGGCGAATCTCCTCGAGCGAATGGATTCCGTGCGCGCCGCCCTGCGGCAGCCCCATGAACCGCGAAAACAGATTCGCCATACGCTCCACCAGAAACACCAGCGGAGCCAGTGCCCGGTTCACAAGCAGCAGCGGCGGAGCACAAACCAGACTGATCTTCTGCGAAGCGTGAATCCCCAGATTCTTCGGCACCACCTCGCCCACCACAACCAGCAGCAGGGTCAGGCACACAAAGCTCAGCATCAAACAGAAAAATTGAACAACCTTTTCGTAGCCCGGCGGCGCTATTGGCACCAATTGCATCTGCAACCAGTGATTGATCGCCTCCTCACCGGCCACACCCATGGCCAGCGACGTAATGCCGATCCCTACCTGCACCACGCTCAGCAGCCGTTCTGTATTGGCCAGCAGCTTCAAAGCCGCCTGCGCGCCAAGGTGCCCCTCCTGCGCGAGCTGCTGGATCTTGGGCCGCCGCACGCTCAGCAAGGCAATCTCAGAGGCGGCAAAAAACGCGTTGATGGTGGTGAGCGCGCCCAGCAACAACAAACGCAACCCGATATTACTATTCGCTTCCATTAGACTTTGATTAGGTGCGACGCGTCTTCAAATATACCAACGCCTTGGCCGCAATCCTCGTGATTGCCGCAATGGGCCTGACTTATCAGTTCATCCGGCGAAGCATGCCCGAGACTTCCGGCGAGCTTCCACTCGCAATTTCAAAGCCCGCAACCATCACCAGAGACAAGCACGGCATCCCCCACATCGAGTCTTCCAGCATCGAGGACGCCATCTACCTGCAAGGCTTTGTACACGCCCAGGATCGCTTCTGGCAGATGGA
>JAPKYY010000218.1 GCA_026394095.1 Acidobacteriota bacterium
GAGGCGTTTTTGAAGCTATATTCCATGGCTGATCCGGATCCAGTGCTGCTGGATGAACTTGAATTCTCAGGCGACTCAGTTCTTGCTGTTTTGACCCGCATTTCTCGTTACGCCGCTCGGTAGCTGCCACCTCCTCCGCCAAAGCGCTAAGATACGGGCATGATGCCGTTGCTGAGTTTGTTTCTTCTTCTCGCTGCGACCAATGACCCGCTCCCCAAAGAGCTTGAGTATCGGCTTTCTCTTGCGCGGGCTTTGCCTGCGCCTTATTCCGGCGCTGTGATTGTTGCACTGTTGCCTTCGGCTAAGTTGAGTTCTGCCCAGATTGTGCCTCTAGCGCAGGAGGCTTATGAGCTTGCCGGTAAGGACACCGCTGTTGCTCTGCGTGCCTGGATTGCTTATCGCGATAACTTTGACAAAGAAAAGGATGTCGCTCTTGCCTTTCCGCTTCGCTCCACTAGCGTGAAGGCTGGCTGTGATGCGCTCGAAGTATCTGACCCTCGCGATTACTACCGCTGGGCTCTGCAGGCTGGGAGTCGCGAGTTTGGTATGGCCACGCGGAATGTGCGGTCTGCGGTGGAAGTGGGCCGGCTGGCTGAGGCTTTGCTCGAAGGCGGGAGTGAACAGCAGGTGTTGGCGATGTCCAGCGCGATGATCGCGGCTACCGGATCGGACCGTGAGTTTGTTGAGGCGATTCGCTACACCGCACTGCATAACTCCGTGATCAAACTGTCTGAGAAGTTGTCTGCGAATGCGGCCCGGCTCTTGCTTGGTAACTACCGGACCTTTCTGACAACAAATCTATCGGGACGCCGATGTGCCGGGAATCGATCCGAGGAATTCAAGGGAGTCTTTGAGGAGTTTAACCAGGCGGCGATGCGAGTGCGCGGGGTGGTGCCGCTGCGGCCCGAGGCGGCGCAGGTGAACTCCGTCGACACCACGACTCGTGACGTGATGCCGAATACCTTTGCGCTGGCTCACAAGGTGACGAATGCTCCGGCTGACGATACGTCTGTGCAGAGCATGCTCACGGAAATCAGCCAGTTCCGGCTGGAGCAAAAGCCTGGGACTACAGGGTCTGCCGAGGAATCAAAGGCTTATCTCTATGGGCGCTTTGCCGAGCGGATGGCGGCCAACCCGATGCAGGACCGGGTGATGGAAGACTGGATCCATTTTGTCGCGCATAGCAGTTTGCGGGATGCGAACCCGAAAGTTTGGTTCCGGTCTGCACGCAGCTTCTATGACTGGTCGCGGAAGTCTGCCATAAAGCAGTCGAAGGTGGAAGCGGCTGGAGACCCTGCCTTGACTGCCTACATCAAACTTACGGTTTTGCTGCCTGAATCCGAAGTAGCTCGCGTGCTTCCTTAATCAGGGGGCCGTAGACTTCCTTGTCATAAGGCGGGCAGCCGCTGGCGAACTGGCCATATTCGTTGTGCTTCTGACGCATGAGCCAGGTGCAGAAGGTGACCGTGCGGCAGACTTGCTTAGCGTCGAGTTCGCCCTTTTCCAGAATGTCTTTGGCGAAGTGCGGGTAGGCCAGGGCTCCGCGGCCGTAGCCGAAGAACTGGATGTCGCCACGATCGAGGTTTGCTGCGGCTGCGTTGGGGGCGTAGATCTGCAGCCAGCTATAGCCGGTGCCAACCATCGGCAGGCCGGGGAATTCGCGCTGTAGCTCTCCGGCGATGCGGAAGTGACGCTCGACTCCAAGCAGCGGATGCTCGGGCATCTCGTAGTTGCCTTCGTCGGGCTTTTCGAAGGGGCGGCCGACGTGGGGGTTGTAGTAGGGGCAGCCGATGGAGACGTTCAGGAGGTCGATGCCAGCTCGCTTGTAGATGGCGATGGCGGCCTTGACGTCGGTGAGGTCTTCTTTAAGCGGGTCGTTGGGATTGACGCCGAAACCGTGGGGATAGGGTAGCTCGTAGGGGAGCGGGACGCCGATGTTTTCTTTGGAGGCATCCTTCACGTAGGGCACGCTGTCGAAGCAGCCGAGGCGCATGGTGAGCGTGAAGTAGTTGCCGAATTTGGCCCGGATCTTGCCGAGGACGTTGACGGCGAAGCGGGTGCGGTTTTCGATTGAGCCGCCGTAGCGGCCTTCGCGCAGCTTTGCGCCCATGAGCTCGCTGAGCAGGTAGCCGTGGGTGACTTTCATGTCGAGGGCGGTGAAGCCGGCTTCTTTGGCCATGGCCGCACCTTCGACGTAGTAGTCTTCGAGGCGTTCGAGTTCGTCGTCGCTGATGACGGGGTGGTCTGCCGGGGTGTTCGATTTCTGGTCGATCAGCGGGTTGTGATAGGCGATGGTTTTGTTCGGGACCGAGTAGCGGCCCGAGTGAGTGAGCTGGATCGGGACGAGCAGATCGTCGGTGTTGCCCCAGATCGCTTTGTGCTTGGACAGAATGTCGGCGTGGATCTTGGCGTAAGACGGGAGATTGTTTCTGGTGATCCAGAGCTGTCGAGGGTTGGCGCGGCCATCTTCACGGATGGCTGTTGCTTCAAACCAGAGGAGTTTGGCGCCGCCTTCGGCAAAGCGCACGTAGCGGCGGGTGGTGAGCTCGCCGGGGGTGCCGTCGAGTTCTCCGTCGCAGCCTTCCATCGGATGGATGCACATGCTGTTGCCGACGGTGCGGTTGGCAACAGCGACCTTGCGGCCTAGAATTTCACTGATTCGGGACTTTTCGCCGACAAACCTGATGTTGCGGCAACCGAGTTGAACTGCCTCAGCTTCCAGCTCGCTGAGTGCTTTGTATTGGAAGTACCTCATCCTCTTTACTTGAGCCGGGCAAAAGTGCCACGGCGATTGCTCCCACTGCCGCCATCACGAAGACTACGTTTAAGGCGATTCCGTAATTGCCGTAGTTTTCCCGTAACCACGAAACGCCGTACGGGAACCACGTCTGTCCAATTGTATCTGTTGGGAGGATGATCGCCATCGCCCGCGCAAGGGAATTTACGCCAAATTGTTCGGCAGCCATGAGCGGGATCAACATATAGTCGGCACCCATGCCGAAGCCAAAGAGGATGGCGAAGAGGTAGAAGTTCATGTCCTGGCCGGGGGTAACCAGCAACAGAAGCGGGATGGTGCCGGCAACCATGAAGTAGGTAACCATCATGGCGAGCTTCTTGGGGAAGCGGTCTGCGACGTAGCCCATGATGAGACGGCCGGCGATGGAGCTCCAGAGGATGTAGAGCGTGGCGTCGGAACTCATCGCGTTGAGGGCGCTCTGTTCGGTGAAGCCCTGCTCTTTAAAGATGAATTTCATGTGCTGGTTGATCGAGCCGATGGAGCCGATGGAGCAGG
>JAPKYY010000422.1 GCA_026394095.1 Acidobacteriota bacterium
CTCTTTGTTGCCGGAGTGAACAAAGGCATTGCGCAAGCCGACCGGGGCGAGCTTGTCGACCACGATGAGGTGGCGAAGCGCATCACCCGGCTGCTTGTGCCGTGAGATTCATCCGGTGGACAGCCGGAACCGCCATGTTACCCGCAACCGGCGGCTGACCTTTCGCGTAGAAGACAACGAATTAATTGATGTTGATTTCGAGGATTATCACTAGGAGTAGATATATGCCGATGTACAACCCGCCGCATCCAGGCGAAGTGATCCGAACTGAGATTATTGAGGCGAACGGACTGACCGTGACTGCGGCAGCCAAGGCGCTGGGAGTGTCGCGCCAATCGCTATCAGGATTGCTGAACTCAAAGGTAGACTTGAGTGGGGATATGGCAGTTCGGATTGAAAAAGCATTTGGGCCAAAGATGGAGACGCTGATGGGAATGCAGTCCGCTTACGATATCTTTCAGACACGGCAGCGGGCGGGCTCGATCAAGGTTGGGCGCTTTCGATTGCAGCATTCTCCCACCCCGGCTGTTTAGACAGTTAGGGTTACCGAAGTGATTTGGTCTCTGGAAGCAGACCCTTGCCGGGCTTGAATTGGAAACCTCGGGGGGCGTATTGGATTTGGAGGAGGCGCACCGCGCGCTCGAGTGCCCTGTCTCGTGATTTCGAGAACTTTATAGTTTCCGTCCAGTCGGGCCAAGGCCAGAAACCGCCTTGTTTCCATGGAGACCGCACCAATTCGATTCGGTTCCGATATGCCTGAATTATGAAGCAATCGCAACGACGACCCAGCTCCGTTTTGGTTTTCAGCCCGAACTCAAGGAGGATCGGATCGCCCATTTTCTCAAGCTTTTGAAACTTCGCGAAAGAGACTGGTGGTTTTATGTGGCCTCCATTCCATGCCGTGTTGATCTCTTGCACTAAGGCTTGCGTCTCAGCGAAAGGAATGCGGTAAGCGGGTAGCCGCATTACAGTGAAACCGCCACGGTAGTGTACCGATCCTACTTTGTAAGATGTTAGCCCCCGGCGCACAACCGAGAGGGGGAAAAAATACCAGAATTTGTCAAACAGGATAAAGGATGTGGAGCCAACTGGATGCCTCATCCTGATCAACTCCAGTTCCTTCATCTTTTTCACCAGTGCGCTTACAAGTGGCGGCAACTCACCACTAAGCGCGCGAAGTTCTGGTTGGAACAGCACACCGACACTAGAGAACGGCCCGCTGGATGTAAAGGCTTTTATGCGGCCTTGCTGGTCATACCCCCATGGCCAAAAGATTTTTGGATCAAGGATACATTCACCGAGTGGACTATCCCCAACTTTCACAAAGTACTTTTCTGCAAACCGAGGGTTCACGTAGAGGCCCGATGGGTCAGAGTCGGTAACTTGCTTACGGCGATAGGCCTGATGAAATACCGATCCTTCGATCAAGGAAACCGTAACATTAGCAGCCGATGTGCCGGGTTCTTTTGACATCAGGATAGGTTGAGGCCGATGGGCTTGCTGACTTAGCACGTAGAGCGCGCCGTCACCTGTTGCAAACAATGGTTTGTCCACTTTAATGGCATAAGAAATCGCTCTTTCAACCCGTGCGCCATCTTCGTGTCGAATGCCAGGGACGCACCAGATAGCCGCAAATGACACAAGTTCTTTTTCTGGCCGCTTGATTGATGCCGGTGATACCCAGACTGGTTCAACTACGACCTTATGTCTTTCGGCGGCGAGATGAAGAGAAATTGGAATTGCTTGATGCGCTTGATTCTGAGGGTTGTAGTCTCCAATTAAAGCGACGCGTAACACGATCTCATCTTGCATAGACAACTCCGAAGCGGTGATGGGGCGACAAGCGAAAAGTATTTAGAGCTTAGCATGCACATCCCGGCGGGACTCCGATTTGAAGCTTCAGCGGGCGGGATAGATCCGGGTTGGACGATTCAAGACTACGCTGCCTTTGGGTTGACGAATTTGGTCTGATGAAGTCCTTTGCTGCTTCTTCATAATCGGTGGGTCCAAATATACTTCTTGAAATACAATCGAAGCGTTTCTCTAGCGGAAATCGGTATAGGGCGGATTTCTTTTACTAGTGTCTTGCTCTCTTCTAGCTAATTTGGGCCTGCGATTGCTCTTGTGCCAGAATTTGGAAATGAAACGTCCATTTGCGGCAAGCGTTTGGAGAGAAGGCGATTGGTATGTGGCGCAGTGCCTTGAGCTTGATGTCGCAAGCCAAGGAGAAACCGTGGACGAGGCTTTGGCGAATTTGAAGGAGGCTCTAGAACTTTGCTTCGAGCCACCACAAGCCACACACCTTCCGCAGGTCCGGCTGATCGAGGTAGAGGTTGGGCTGGCTTAAGCCCGAATCATTCCGTTAAGTGAAGGTCTTTCGGTACTTATGGAAGTGGGGCGACGGTCTTCCAGCAAGGTGCAAGGTTCAGAAAAGCGGACATCGTTGTAGTGAGTCAGGCCAGCGGCTAGTTCGGGGCTGCGTTGAATGTTAAAACAACTTCCGCCTGAACAGTGTTATTGGCTACATCACGCCTAAGGGCAGGATCATAAGTTGGAGCATTTGAGAAAACAACAGCGGCTTCGCGCCCGACTGGCTGCATTAGCAAGGAGGGGACCGCATCTAAGGGGGGGGCCGAGTATTGGATGAAATTGATAAGTTCCGGTCGTCCGACTATCCGAGAATTGGTCGCAGAACGGCACGTTTGTTGGGGCTGAGCCTAGTGCAGGAGAATCACCACAAGCTTGGGAAGATGACTCTAGACTGGAAACAAAGACAATCGCGTTTCCAGCACCTCGTTCTGGCGGTTGAGTTTAAGCACTGTGCTCAACCGAACTCGGCAATCGAGCATGAATGGAGTACGGGTAAGGTGAATAGAGCTTCGCAATTGACTCCAGCCACATCTGTTCTGCGATATCCTCTGTCCATCTGACTGTAGATTTATGGAAGAACAAGAATGGCAAGAACTCATAGCAGTCATCAATAATGACATCGGCGGAATCGTTCATAGCCAGCGGGTTTTGGACGATATCAATGCTGAGTTGGCCGAGCGCCAAAAGCGTCCAATCGAAGAGGACTTCATTGACGCGGCGGTTGGAAGCGACGGCTCGGAAGCAAAGATATTTGAGATCGAAGGCGTAACTCTGCAAATCCGAAAACTACATCGGAGAGGTCTTAGACAGCGAGACATCAAAGGCGCAGATCTTCTTTATGAGATTGCGGGCCGGAAGTTTGTACTCGTTCAATACAAATTGATCAATGGACGTCGTAGAGTTGAAGCCGACCACCAGCAGTTGGACGAGCTAATCGCGGCATGTCCAAATCGATGTCCAGATCCCAACGCTTGGCCAACATGTGGAGGCTGGTTTGCCGCAAGGTGCTCGAACGAGTCTGCCTACCTTCCGGCGTGCATCGCTAAGCGTGCGTTTAACCAAGCACAATCACGATCAATTGAACATTTTGGATCAGGGCTCTCTCACGACGTGTTTCAGCAACTATTTGCCCGCTGCTGGACTGGAGCGCGGATCGCTCCAACGGAAATGGCTTATCGGTCATGGTCGATTATGCAAGAAGACCGGGTGCTGGTCTCTGTTCTGCAGCGTGGCTCCTTCGGTCGTTGGTGACCCGAGTGAGAAAACGGAGTGTTGATGAACAGAGCGCGGCAGTTTCGCTTCTGCGCTGCTCCAAAGGGGCCAGATCGAATCGGTAAGGCTGAACTGACGCATTCCTACATCGCAAGCTTGCATCAAGAATTAGTTGCATCGAGTGTCGGTTGTTCAGTATCTCGTTGTCTGTTCGTGAGGACGGCTTTGCGATGGACTCTTTCCTGCTTACACCGCCTAGACGAAGGCTCTATTGGTTGAGGCAGCGGGCGTAGAGGGCTCGGAAAGCTTTTGCGGTTTTTTGCCAGCTATATTCGCTGGCCCGGGCTAGCGAGGCGGTGGAGCGTTCTGGGTTGCCTCCGATGAGCGAAACCATCAGGCTGGCCCAGGCGGCGGGGTCTTTGGGGTTGGCGTAGAGGGCGGCGGTGCCGCCTACTTCTCGATGGACGGGGATGTCGGAGGCTATTACAGGGGCTCCCGATTGCATTGCTTCTAGAATCGGGAGGCCGAAGCCTTCGTAGTTGGACGGATACAGGACGGCTGTCGCGTTGCGGTAGAGCCTTGGGAGTTCGGCTTCTGATTGTGGGCCGAGGCGCTCGATGTTGGGGTGCAGGTCCAGACGGTAGCCGGGGCGGGATTGGCCGGCCATCAGGAGTGGGATTCGGATGCCTTGCTCGTCTAGAATTTTCATGGCTTGGACCAGGACTTCGAGGTTTTTGCGGGGCTCGTGCGTGCCTAGATAGAGGAAGTAGGGGTCTACTGTTTCTCGGGGCTCGGGGGTGAAGATTTCGGCGGCGGCGAGGGGGATTGCTACGATGCGGTCCTCGGGCCAGGCGAAGGCTTCGATTAGTTCGCGGCGGACGGCTTCTGAGGGGGTGTGGATCAGCGTTGGGATCTTCCACTGCATCAGTTTGCC
>JAPKYY010000753.1 GCA_026394095.1 Acidobacteriota bacterium
CTCTACGAACTCCTCCTCGACGCCCCCCAGCAAGCCGCCCTCGATCGCATGTGGCGCGAAATGGACTTCGTCGCCTCCATCAACATCCGCACCTACGTCGAATTCGCCAAGCTGGGCACTCGTGGAACACGCGACGATTTCAAAGACGGCGAGCCCGAAGTTGGCGACATTGAAGTGGAGCAGATCATCTCACAAGAAAAACTCAGAAAGCTCGAAGCCGACTATTTGAAATTCGCGAAAGACGGCAGCAACGTCGCGATTCAGGCGATCCGGGACTTTTTCAATAACGCAAACGACAGCATCCGCTGGGTGCAGCAGGCTCGTCGCGAGGCCGAGTCAAGCCATGTGCAGTCACTGCTCGATTTCGCTTCTCGCGCCTATCGACGGCCGCTGTCTGAGGCGGATCGCACGGATCTTCTCTCCTTCTATCGTGACGCCAGAGAGCGCTATTCCCTCGACCATGAGGGCGCGATTCGCGAAGCGATTGTGCTTGTTCTGATGTCTCCAAACTTCTCTTACCGTGCGGATCTGTTGAAAGGTGTTGGCGGTGTTCAGCCTCTATCAGGCTTTGATCTGGCCAGCCGGCTTAGTTACTTTTTGTGGTCCAGCATGCCCGACGCAGAGTTGCTGCAGCACGCCGCCTCCGGCAAGCTGCATGAGCCGGCAGTGATCAAAGCTCAGGCGCGACGTATGTTGCAAGACCCGCGAAGTCGAGCTCTCGCCGTCGAATTCGGAAGCAACTGGCTCGAGGTTCGTGACTTCGAAGAGATCGGCACCGTGGATCGTGCTCGCTTTCCTTCCTTCAGCGACAGCTTGCGAGAAGCGATGTTCGAGGAGCCAATTCGCTTCCTGCTCGACGTCTTTCGCCGCAACCGTTCGATCCTCGATCTGCTCTTTGCCCGGGACACCTTTGTGAATCCCGTGCTCGCGCGTCATTACGGTATGCCTTCGACAAATGCCTGGGTTCACGTGCCGGACGCAGACCGTTATGGACGCGGCGGCCTCCTGCCCATGGCCGCGTTTCTAACCAAGAACGCGCCGGGCCTGCGCACTAGCCCGGTAAAGCGCGGCTTCTGGGTTGCGAAGAACATATTGGGAGACCAGATCCCTCCTCCACCGCCACAAGTGCCCGAGTTGCCGGCTGATGAGGCGAAGATGGAATTGCCCTTGAGGCAGATGCTTGAGAAGCATCGCACCAACCCGAGTTGCGCTGCCTGTCATGCGCGATTTGACTCTTTCGGTTTGGCGTTTGAAGGTTTTGATCCCGTCGGTCAAAGCCGCACCCATGATCTTGCCGGCCGCACTGTCGATGCCCGCGCCACTTTCCCGAAGGGTTTTGAAGGCGAGGGATTGCAGGGAATACGCAGCTACATTCGCGAACATCGCAAAGACGATTTCGTGCGCAGTTTCACCGGGAGGCTCCTGGCCTATGCGCTGGGCCGTAGCCTCGCGGTCTCAGACACGCCCCTATGGCCTTGCCTCTGCTGCAATCCTTGTCCGCAGCCCCAACCGCCCTGCCCCAGCGCTTTGCAGTTCTGTTCATGGGTACAGGCATCAGCCCCGGACGCTGGTGGGCCAAGGGCTCTGGCCCGAGCATGGAACTCAGCGAATCTCTCGCTCCGCTGGAACCACTCAAAGCCAAACTGAACGTCATCGACGGCCTCTTCAACAAGGCGGCCACAGGGCAGGGCATTCACCCCGCGATGACTGGCAATCTCTTGTCTGGTGTGCCGATCCGCAAGGGTTCCATCATTCAGGGCGGCATCACCATCGATCAGGTGCTGGCCAATCAAATCGGGCAGGAGACACCACAAGCCAGCATGGTGCTGGCCTGCGAGCGGGCGATGACTGGCTTTCACGAAACGAACTTTTCTAACGCCTACAGCTCGCACATTTCCTGGCAGAACAGCGATTCTCCTGTACCCAACGAGATGTACCCTTCGCTCGCCTTCGACAGCCTCTTTGAGAACGGCGGCAGACTGCGCAACACCAGCGTGCTCGATCGCGTCAAGGATCATGCCCTGGACCTGAGCAGCAAGATCAGTTCTACCGACAAGCTCAAGCTCGACGAGTACCTTGCCAGCGTCCGCGAAGTGGAGCGAAGCATTGAGCGGATGCGCACCGACAAGCAGAAGGCCGAAGACCGGGCTCGCGATGCAGGCCGGCCGCTCTTTACAATGAAGCGCCCACAGGACGGCCTGCCTGAAGACATCCGCGACCACATTCGCCTGATGTGCGACATCGTCGCCCTCGGCTTTCAGACAGACAAGACTCGCGTAGCTTCGCTCCTGCTGGCCCGGGATCTTTCCGCACTCTACTATCCCTTTCTCGGCGTTAGCAGGCAGCATCATGGCGCCTCCCACTACGACACTGAAGTGGATTACCAGAAGATTGTGCACTTCCAGGTGAGCCAGTTGGCTTATCTCGCCCAGCGGCTGGACTCGATGCAGGAAGGCGAGAGCACTGTGCTCGACAACTGCTGTTTGCTCTTCCTGTCAAACATGTGGTCTGGCACCAAACACTACAACAAAAAAGTACCTGTGCTCACGCTCGGTGGCCTGGGCGGAAAACTGAAGACGGGCAGAGCCCTCAACTACTTTGAGTCAGGTGATGACAACCGCAAGTTGTGCAGCCTTTACCTGGGAATCATGGATCGGATGGGCGTCACCCTCAAGGACTTCGGCGATGCCGAAACCCGACTCGCCGGCTTCTAGGCGACTTACCCAATCCTGTTACCATCACCAGAGGAGCTAGCCATGCCAGCGATCCGTTTCACACTCAACAATAAACAGCAATCCGTCGACCTTCCATCCTCCATGCCCCTTCTGTGGGTGCTGCGCGATCACTTTGAAATGACTGGCACCAAGTTTGGCTGCGGCAT
>JAPKYY010000378.1 GCA_026394095.1 Acidobacteriota bacterium
TAGTGAAATGACAGTGGTACGAAATGAGTTCGAAAGTGGTGAAAACAGCCCCATCCGCATCATGTTCCAGCGCACAATGGCCACCATGTTTGAATGGCACAACTACGGCAAGACAACCATTGGAGCGCGCAGCGATATCGAGGGAGTCAACATTGAGCGTCTTCAGGCCTTCTACAAGCGTTTTTATCAGCCTGACAATGCGGTTCTCACGATTACCGGCAAATTTGATGAAGCGAAAACTCTGGCTCTGGTGATGGAACTCTTCGGTTCGATACCCAAGCCTGAGCGCACAATCCAGGCAACCTACACTGAAGAACCAGTGCAGGATGGCGAGCGCCTCGTGACTGTCCGCCGCGTCGGCGGTATCCAGGTCCTGATGGCCGGCTATCATATCCCGGCTGGCACACATCCCGATATGGGTGCACTCAATATCCTTGACGCTGTCCTGAGCGATGATGCCACCGGCAGAATCTACAAGCGTCTTGTGGAAACCAAGAAGGCAACTCAAAACTTTACCCAGACATTTGAGCTAACCGAGCCTGGAGCAATGCTCAACGGAGTTGTCCTGTCCAAGACAGACAATGTGGAAGAAGCAAAGAAGATCCTGCTCGATACCGTTGAAGGCTTTGCCAAAGAGCCGGTAACCAAGCTGGAAGTAGATCAGGCCAAGCAGGCCTTGCGCAAGAATTACGAAATTGGGTTCAACAACGCAGAGCGTGTAGGTCTCACCCTCAGCAACTACATCGCCCTTGGTGATTGGCGCACTTACTTCGTGATGCGTGACGCCACACTCAATGCCACCCCTGAGCAGGTGCAGCAAGCTGCCCTCCGCTACATGAAGCCAGCCAATCGCACCCTTGGTGTATTCATTCCTGAAGACAAGCCTGATCGCACCGAGGTGCCCAAGGCTCCCACTATTTCCTCACTCGTCAAAGATTACAAAGGTGGCGCGGCCCTGTCAGCTGGTGAGGCCTTTGATTCCTCAGCAGCTAATATCGACAACCGCACCAAACGCGCCAAGCTTCCGGCCGGGCTGCAAACCATGCTCCTGTCGAAAAAGAATCGCGGAGAAAAGGTAAACGCCCAGATCGTGCTCCGCATGGGCGATGAAAAATCCCTGATGGGCAAAAGCGAGATTGGCAGCCTGACGGCCAGCATGCTCGACCGTGGCACTACCAAACATGACAAGAAACAGCTTAAGGATGAGCTCGATCGCTTGAAAGCCAATGCTCGTATCTTCGGCGGCGCAAATCAAGTGCAGGCATCCATTGAAACCACGCGCGCCAATCTACCTGCAGTTCTCACACTGGTTGGTGAAATGTTGAAGGAACCTTCTTTCCCTGAAAGCGAATTTCAGGAGTTAACCAAGAACTTCATCACTAGCGTTGAGAACGGCCAAAAGGAACCTCAGTCCGTTGCCATGACGGCCATGATGCGCCACATGTCTCCCTATCCCAAGGGCGACATCCGTTATCGCTCCACCCCCGACGAGCAGATTGCCAACATCAAAGCTGTTAAGCTCGACGACCTGAAGGCCTTCCACAAGCAGTTCTATGGTGCTTCTGCAGGGCAGATCTCGATTGTTGGCGATTTTGATGAGGCAGTTGTAGCTCCGCTTCTCGCCAATCTCTTTGGCACCTGGAAGTCCAACTCGCCCTACACCCGCATCCCCAATCCCTTCAAATCGGTAATACCTGTCCATCAGTCGTTCCAGACTCCAGACAAGGCTAATGCTGTGTTCTTCGCAAGCTTCCCGATCCAGATCAGCGATGATCATCCTGATTATCCTGCTCTGGTTCTGGGTAACTACATTCTGGGTGGAGGCTTCCTGAACTCCCGTCTGGCCAGCCGCATCCGTGGCAAGGAGGGCTTGAGCTATGGAGTGGGCGCCAACTTCTCGGCATCTCCCAAGCAGGACAACGCCATGTTCATTGGCAATGCCATCCTCAATCCTGCCAACATCCAGAAGGTGGAAAAGGCCTTCCAGGAAGAACTGGAAAAAGCCTTCAAGGACGGCTTTACTCTGGACGAAGTAAACTCGGCCAAGAAAGGTTGGTTGCAATCCCGGCAGGTCATGCGCACTGAAGACAACATGCTGACGGGCACGCTCAATACCAACGCCGCCTTCGATCGTACGATGCTTTACACTCGCGAAGTGGAAAGCAAAGTCGACGCCCTTACCCCCGAGAAGGTGAACGAAGTCTTCAAGAAGTACATGGACCCTTCGAAGCTCAGCATCTTCAAGGCCGGTGATTTTGAGAAGGCAGGCATCAAGCCTTAACCCAATAGAAAAGGCCCACTCCAGCGCAAACTGGAGTGGGCCTTTTTTATTGCTTAAACGTACTGGAAGTTGCCGTCGGCCCCAACCGTGATCGTGATCAGCTCGGGGCGAATGCCCTCTGCCATCATGCCCAACACACGCCGGCTGATGTCCGGCAGAACCGTGTTGGTGAGGATGTTGTCGACGTTGCGGGCACCCAAAGTATCTGTTGCCGCATTTGAGGTCAGGATGATGACGCTGTTGCGGAAGATGATCTCGCGGCCTTCGCCGTCTTCCATGCGGCCCTTGTCAAAGACCTGGAAGAAGAGCTCAAGCACGTCGGGGTGAGCCTTTTCGACTTCGTCCAGCAAGACCACCGAGTAAGGTCTGCGGCGTACTGCCTCAGTCAGAACACCACCCTCACCGTAGCCCACGTATCCGGGAGGTGAGCCCTTCAGCGTAGACACTGTGTGTGCTTCCTGGAACTCGCTCATGTTGATGGCGATCATGTTGTCCTCGCCACCATAAAGCATGTCAGCGATGGCCAGCGCGGTTTCAGTCTTACCGACACCCGAGGGGCCGACGAGCATGAAGACGCCAACCGGCTTGACCGGATCGTCCATCCCTGCTTTGTTCGTTCTGATGCGTTCTGAGATGGCATGCATCGCATGGTCCTGGCCGATGACGCGGGCGCAAAGGTGCTTCTCAAGTTCGAGAACGGTTTGAATCTCATCCTTGAGCATCTTGCCAATCGGGATACCCGTCCAGGCAGCGATCACTTCGCCAACCACCTGAGCGTCCACCGAGACACGCATCAACGGGCTCTCACCCTGCAGTTCTTCCAGTTCCTTGGTCTTGGCATTGATCTTGGTGCGAAGGTCTTCTTTGTCGATCCCCTCTGCATTGGCCATGATCTGGTCGCGAAGCTCCCGGATTTCGCTAACGATGCCGCCTTCCTTCTCCCACCGATCCTTGAGTTCCTTCAGCTTGGCTTCGGCAACTGCCTTTTTCTCAGCGATCTCACCGAGACGTTCTTTGTGATCAGCTCCGATTTCGAGCTCACGATTGAGAACCCGAGTTTGGACATCGTAATCGTCAATCTCTCGCTGTGCGGCTTCCACGGCCGGTGGCACAGAGTTCTGTCCAAGTGACAACCGTGCGCATGCCGTGTCAAGAACACTGACAGCCTTATCCGGCAACTGGCGATCTGGCAAGTAGCGGTGCGAAAGCTTCACGGCCGCAGCCAGCCCTTCGTCGAGAATCAGCACATTGTGGTGCTTCTCGAGCATGGGCAGGATGCCACGCAACATGAGCTGGCAGTTGTATTCGCTCGGCTCATCTACCTTCACCAACTGGAAGCGGCGGGCGAGCGCCGGGTCTTTCTCAAAGTACTTTTTATATTCGGCCCAGGTGGTAGCAGCAAGGGTACGCAGCTCACCGCGAGCCAGTGCGGGCTTCAGCAGGTTGGCTGCATCGTTCTGCCCAGCCTGTCCACCAGCACCAATCATGGTGTGCGCTTCGTCAATGAAAAGAATGATCGGTGTTGGTGACTTCTTCACCTCATCAATCAGGCCCTTGAGACGGTTCTCAAATTCGCCCTTGACGCTTGCGCCAGCCTGAAGCAGTGCAAGATCTAGCGTGCGAAGGGTGACATTCTTGAGTGGTGGAGGCACGTCGCCGGCGACGATGCGAAGGGCGAGGCCCTCGACAATTGCCGTCTTGCCAACACCAGCTTCGCCAACGAGAATCGGATTGTTCTGGCGGCGGCGGGTAAGGATGTCAACTACCTGCCGGATTTCGAAATCACGGGCCAGCACCGTATCGATCTTGCCGTGCTTGGCATTTTCTGTGAGGTTGATCGTGTATGCATCAAGGTTTGGAGACTTCGAGTTGGGATTGACCCGTGGTGCGCCATCGGGGCCCGGTGCGTTTGCTGCGGCGGACGGTTCACCGTCGCCCAGATCCTTCATCTCCGAACTCTCGTAAGAAGACCCGCAGATCGCAATGAAGTTATCCTTCAGCGACTTCGGGTCGATCTTCTTGAATTCCTTCGAGACGTCGCCCATAAGCCTGACCAGTTCTTCGTTCTGCGTCAGGGCAATGATGCAATAGCCGGTGCGGACGTTGCCCGAATCAAAATCGAGCGAGGCGGCAGACCAGGCTTCGCTCAGCATCTTTACAAGAGTGGGTGCCAATACCGGAGTACGAGCATTGCCGCTCTTGAGCTTGTCCAGCGAACCCGTAAGTTGTGCCGCTAGCTTCGACTTGTCTATGTCAAAGGCCTTGAGAATTGCGGGAAAGTCTCCTCCTGCATTCTCTAGCAGCTTCTTCAGGAAGTGTTCAATTTCCACGTCATAATGCGTCCGCTGCAGACAGAATCCAGCTGCCGCCTGCATGGTGTTACGCGTGGTGTCGTTCAGTTTCCCGATCAGGGATTTTAGATTGACGCTCATCAAGTCCTCCGGTTCATTAGTTCAAAAGAAAAACGGTATCTCCAGGATCTTCCGTACGCTGTTGGGCTGTGTTCATCCAGGTCAGCCACCCAAGCTTTGGCGGTGAATCCGAGTCTATCCCAAGTTGGCACTTTGGGACACTATCGCGGTCGAGTATCAACTGTACTTCAAAGATCAACTCGCCGTTGGAAAAGAATCTGGTTACTGCTTCAAGCGGCTTGTAGGCATTGCCGCCCGGCAGGAAGTCGCGGTACTGATCGATGTTAAGAGGCCCTACACAGATCTTGGCTCGTGAAGCTCGATCCCAAACAGCATCTCCTACAACCACTCCGAAACCAAGTTGCTCAGCTTCTGTCGCCGGGTCTGCAAACTTGCAGATATCCTGATCCGACAATGGGTACCAGGAGCCACCAAACTCTTCCACTGCAATCGGTACATCAAAGTAATCACCCAGAAATTGTTCGAGCGCCAATGCAGAACGTGTTTGCATCGACAGCAAGCCAGAATAGAAGATGAGCGACGTATCGCTAACTGCCTGCCGGTTAGCTAGCCCCGGTGTGCCGAGGCCGATGAAGTCGAGCAGATAGCCGGACATGCGATCCTGCCGTTCACGCTCATAACTTACCCAGAATCGATACTTCTCCCACGCCTGGTAAAACAGCGATATCAATCGGTGGTGGAAGATATCAAGAAAAGCAAGAGTCGTCGAGTCTTTGTCACGAATGCGGTCGAGCACAAAGTCTGAATAGCTCAAGGGCATAACCCCTGATGCCCCAATAAGTCCCATAAAATTCACACGCATTGTTGGCGGCTGCCAGGCCACTACTCAAGACTATGAATCTGGGAAGGCGGGAACCAGTAGGCAGGGTTCACCCCAAAGTGAACTACCTCAACGTCTGGGCTTTTGGGGAAGAGGCCGGGCGGCGTGAGGCCATTGCCCAGGCGTGAGAGCAGGCGCACTGCCTGAAAGAACTGGAATCCTCCGGGCTTGTCCGCGAAAAGTTCGTCGAGCCAGTTGCGGCGAAGCGCCAGAGGGTATTCCTCGGGAGCTGCTTCTAAACCAGGATTTTCTGTCCAGCGCGAGGTGGCCATTGCTTCAGCGGCTCCTTCCTCTGAATCGTCCGCACAGAAAGTTGCGTAAAGCTATTCAGCGATGCGTAGTTGGCGAGGAAGCGCTCAATCACGGCTGAGAAAAGGTAGACGCCACCCCCGACAAATTGCTCCTCATCCAGTTCGATTTCCACTTCTGAGCCCCGCGCAAAAGCGATGCCATCGTCTGAGACCAGCCGTGCAAACTTCCTCTTTGACTTCAGGCCCACAATACTGCTGATCATCCTCTCGCTTGCAGGCGAATTCGTTATGTTGTAGAGGTTCAGAATTTGCTGGAGTGCCTCTTTACCTTCTTCTACAAGCGACAGGTAGTTAAGCGAAAGATGTGAAACCAGGCGCCAGTAGATGTTCTTTCCGATGGAAGGACGAAGCGTCGGTGTTGGTTTGCGAAGAGCCACAATGCGTTTGAGTGGCGCACTGAGATCTAGCTCGAAATCGCCAGATTCATTGCCGAATGGCAGACGCGATGGAAGGTCTCGATTGGTGCAGAAAGTCTTGATCGTAACTGAGTCTACGTCGGGGTGTTTCGGGCGAAAGGCAAGATCGACAAGCGACAGGTACATATCCGTCCCTTCGTCGTTTGCTCTTGGGGAGGCACGGCGGGAGGCGATGTAGAAATTCTGTTGCTTCTGCGAGATCTGCGCATGGCGGATCGAGTAGAAGGGTTCGTGCGTGATGCTGGTTTGCTGGTTGAGGTCCACCGAAGTGACCTCAACGATCGAGTGGATTTCTAACGCATTCATGCGCCGAACGTCGGGGACAATCGCATATTCCGGCTTCTTCTGGTCCAGCAGAATCGGCTCGCAAGTCTGCGGGAATAGGTTGATGATTGGCGTGGCACAAGTCCGGAAGGTTGCCGCTGAAATGCCAGTCTCAAGTCTCAGTCGCACGTCTTCTGAGTCAATGCGAGAGACGAGAAAGATCACTTCAAACTCATTCTTGAAACCGCTGCGCAATATCTGCGCTAACCCACCGAGTTCCAGGAAGAAGAACTTCTCGGGAAAAGCGAAG
>JAPKYY010000390.1 GCA_026394095.1 Acidobacteriota bacterium
CCGCAAGAACTTCAGATAAGCCGCATTCGCAACCGACGGAGCCTTCTCCTTAGCCTTCCCACCCAGATAAGTTTTGTGAATGTGCTGCACTTCCGTCTCACAGCCGGCAGCACCTTTAAGCAGAAAAGCCTTCCATTCCGCCTTCGGAGCCTTCCCCGCCAGCGTCGTCAGAACCTCACCATAAACACGCAAATAAGCGATGTCCTCAATCAGGTAGCGGTCAAACCGCTCCTTCGACAAAGACCCGTCGGCAAGCTCCTTCAAGAAAGGATGTTCAATAGTCCGCTGGTGAATCGGCTTGGCCGTCTCCCACATCGAGTCGGTCAGACTCACCATCAAAAAGAACGCAAGCATCAGCTAAACACCTTCGCAATTGGCGTACCGCCAAAGTCAGTCAACTTCTCGTGGCGCCCATTATGCAGATACCAAAGCTTGTGTTGATCAAGCCCCAGCAACTGCAAGATCGTCGCATGAAAATCTCTCATGTGATAACGATCCCCAACCGCACGCAAACCAAACTCATCCGTCTCGCCAAGCGACTGGCCACCCTTCACACCGCCCCCGGCAAACCACATCGTATAGCCGTGCATATTGTGATCACGGCCGTTCCCACTCTCAGAAGTAGGCAGACGTCCAAACTCACTACCCCAGATCACCAGCGTCGTATCGAGCAAACCGCGCTGCTTCAAATCCTTAAGCAGAGCCGCCACCGGCTGGTCCGTAAGGCCGCACATCTTTTCGTGATTCGCCTTCAGATGGCTATGCGCATCCCACTGCATGCTCACCGGCCCACCACCAGAATAGATCTGCACAAAGCGCACTCCGCGCTCCACCATCCTTCGCGCAAGCAGACAACGAGTCCCAAAATCCTGCGTCCGCTTCTCGTCAAGCCCGTACATCTTGCGAATGTGTTCCGGCTCCTTGGTCAAATCCACAGCCTCAGGCGCAGCACTCTGCATCTTGAAGGCCAACTCGTAGCTAGCAATCCGAGCCGACATCTCGTTATCTTCTGGCACAGTATCAATCTTGTTCATCTGCTGAATCAGATCAATCGTCCGCCGCTGCCGCTCCGGGCTCACTCCCGCAGGAGGCCGCAAATGCAGAATCGGGCTCGGCCCCGGCCGCAACAAAGTCCCCTGATTCACTGCCGGTAAAAACGCCGAATTCCAGCACGGCGTACCACCCTCAGGTGTCCCCTCCGGCTGCGGCATCACCACATAAGCAGGCAAGTTATCAGTCGCACTACCCAGCCCATAAGTCACCCACGAACCCATACTCGGATAACCCATCAAAATCCGCCCCGTATGCACCTGATACATCGCCGGAGCATGCACCACGCTCTCGGTATAGAAGCTCTTCACAAAGCAGATGTCATCCACACACTCAGCCAGATGCGGCATCAAACCCGACACCGGCAACCCGCTCTTGCCATACCGCTTGAATTCCCACGGCGAAGCCAGAAGCGGATTCGATCCATCCGTAAACTGCCCACCTACCTTGCCAAAGCTCGCAGGCAAAGGCTGCCCCTCATACTTCTTAAGCGCGGGCTTGGGGTCAAACAAATCCATACTCGAAGGCGCACCCACCATAAACAGGAAGATGACACTCTTCGCCTTAGGCGCAATCGCAGCAGTCGCCTCGCGCTGCAGCAACCACTCAGCCGCAATAGCGCCAAATCCATTCGCTGCCGTACGCAGCACATTCCTACGGGAGGTAAATGAAGTCATTACGATTAAACATGGCCAGGGCAAAGTCCTCAGCCGTGCCTCCTTTCGCGAAAAATGATTTGGCCTGCTCACGCTCCTGAGCACTCGGCACCCGCCCCAACGCCAACTGATAGAACTGATCCACAGACCCCTTCGCCCGAGCAGCAAACGCCTTCGCCTGCTCCTGCATAAAGTCGCTATTCAGCATCGTCAGCCCCTGCAGTGCATGCACCGAAGTCGGCCGCTCCGGGCAACTCGACATCGTATCCGGCTGATCGAAATTCATAAGCAACGGCAACCGGATCGTCCTTCGGTTCAGCACATAAACCGTCCGCCGGTACATCTCAGACCGGTCCTTCGGCAGCGGCCATAGGTTATCTGGCTCACCCTCGGTAAAGATGATGTCGTAGATCTCCGGCTCAATCGGAGTCCTAACCGGCTTGCCATACATCTTCAAATTCAGCATCCCGCTCACAGCCAGAATCGAATCCCGAATCGTATCGGCATCCATCCTCCGCCTCTGCACAGCCTGCTGCTGATAAGCCTTACTAGTCAGAATCAGACGGTCAATATGCTTAATATCCCAACCACTCTGCACAAACTCTGTCGCCAGCCAATCAAGCAATTTCAAATTGCTCGGTCTCGCTCCCAGCGTCCCAAAATCATTCATCGTCGAGACAATCCCTTTACCCATCCGGAACTGCCAGATGCGGTTCACCATCACCCGGGCCGTCAGCGGGTGATTCGGCTTCACCAGCCAGTTCGCGAGTGCCGCACGACGCCCATGCGGGTCCAGTGACAGATCTCCAAGATCCGGAGCCAGCACCAGCGGCAACCCAGCCTCCACCGCCTGCTGCTTCATCCGCGGATCCCCAACCTTCAACACATGCGTTGGCTTCGCACTATCCACAGTAAACACCGAATAAGCATGTTCGGCCGGATCCGGCTCATCCAGATCAATCACATGCATCTTCTGCCGCAACGCAGCCCGCTTCGCCTTAAGATCCGGAGGAATCAGAGCCACCACTTCATCCCACGTAGGAGACAACTGCCGCTCGGCCTCCTTGGCCAACCGCTTCTGCTCCTCGGTCCGCTTCTCTTTATCGATCTTCAAAACATCGCGAAACTTCGGCTCAAGAGTCGGTAGTTTCTCCGCCCGAAACTGTTCCCGAAACGGCTTCTCAATCTCCTTGATCTGATCCTTCAGCGGCTTAAGCAAAGCCTCATGCTTCGCCTGCCGCGCATCCGAAGCAAGCATCGCGTCCCCATCAGCAATCTGCACTTCCCGAAACTCGGTCGAAGCCAGAATCGCC